>CALWLO010000142.1 GCA_944381545.1 uncultured Acetatifactor sp.
GGTGGCGTTAATCATTGTCGGCGGTATTGGTTTCACCACATGGGATGACATCAGGACACACAGGTATCACATTCGAAAATACCGGATGCAGAGCAAGGTAATCCTTGTTACCACCTCTCTGTTGATCCTGTTGCCAGCAGTGTATTTTTTCTTTTTCGAGTTTGCGGACGCCCCCCTGAAAGAACGCATCTGGAGTTCGTTCTTCCAGTCTGTTACACCCAGAACTGCCGGCTTTAACACAGTGGATTTAACGCTGCTCAGCGAGACCGGTATTGCGGTTATGATCATTCTGATGCTGATAGGCGGATCTCCCGGCTCCACCGCAGGGGGGATGAAAACAACAACCTTTGCCGTCATGCTTTCCACCGCTGCATCGGTATTTCACCGCAGAGAATATACACATTTTTTCGGGCGCAGAATCAGTAATGATATTGTACGGAACGCTGCAACCATTCTCATGCTGTACCTCACGCTGTTTCTGATGGGGGGATTCATTATCAGCCGCATGGAGGATCTGCCTCTGCTGACCTGTTTGTATGAAACGGCCTCGGCTGTGGGCACGGTGGGACTGACTCTGGGCATTACCCCTCAGCTGGGACGGATATCTCAAATGATTTTAATTCTGCTGATGTATATCGGCAGGGTTGGCGGTTTGACTCTGATTTTCTCCGCACTGTCCAGTAATCAGGGCAATACGGCAAGACTGCCTCAGGAAAAACTAAACGTTGGATAAGGAGGATATTATGAAATCTGTATTATTAATCGGACTGGGACGTTTTGGCAGACACATCGCCATGAAGCTCAACAACCTGAATCATGAGGTCATGGCTGTGGACAGCAACGAAGATCGCATCAAGGAGGCGTTGTCTTTTGTGACCAACGCCCAGATTGGAGACAGCACCAATGAGGAATTTCTTTCCTCCCTGGGAGTTCGTAATTTTGACGCCTGTATCGTAGCTATCGGCGATGATTTTCAGAGCTCCCTGGAGACGGCCTCCTTGCTCAAAGAACTGGGAGCCAGAAAGGTCGTTGCCAGAGCATCCACGGAAGTACAGGAAAAGTTCCTTCTGCGAAACGGGGCCGATGAGGTGGTCTATCCGGAAAAGCAGCTGGCCGCATGGACGGCCATCCGCTGCAGCTCTGATCACATTCTGGACTACATTGAGCTGGATGAAGAGTATTGTATCTTTGAATTGACCGTTCCGGCGGACTGGAGCGGCAAGACCATCCTCCAACTGGATATCCGCAAGAGGTACGGCATCAACATACTGGGTGTCAGGGAAAACGGAAAGCTCAACATGAATATCACACCCGATATGGTTCTCGGCGGCGGTAAATCCATCCTGGTACTGGGACAGCAGAAAGCGGTTCAAAAATGCTTCCGCATTTAATACCGTCGCCGTTTATTCAACGACAGAGATGATTCTGTTAAATATTTACGGCTTCCCAATAGATAAAAAAAAGTCCCTATGATATAATGACCATATTCCAGGAACGGAAACGGCCGGATGGCCATCTATATCATGACCTTATTCCGGGTAAGAAACAAACCTATGCAAAAGGGAGGCGAGCACCATGGAGCAGTCAGCGAAGGGACATCTGAAAATTTTTTTCAGCTATGCGGATAGTATTGGGAAAACCCAGGCTATGCTGAAAGCGGCACAGACCGCAAAAGCTCATGGCTTGGATGTTCTGGCAGGCTACATTGCGCCTCATACCTCCCCGGAAACTCTCGCCCTTTTGAAGGATCTGGAACAGCTTCCTGCAGTTAAAGCAGAAGGCAAGGATATTTTCGATCTTGACAGGGCTTTATCCAGAAAACCGGATTTGATCCTGATCGATGAACTGGCGTACACCAACGGGAAAGACAGCCGCCACCGAAAGCGTTACCAGGAGGTTGACGAGCTGCTGAAATGCGGTATTGATGTATATACCACAGTAAATGTGGGCAATATCGAAAGCCTTCATGATACGGTGGCGGCGATTACCGGCATCACCACCTGGGATCATATCCCCGACGCTGTCTTTGATCATGCTGATCAGGTTGAATTGATTGATATTGAGCCGCAGGAGTTAATGGAACGTCTGCAGGAAACGGGAACAGCAGCCTCCCAGGTCACGGTGGCACAGCTGACCGCCTTACGTGAAATTGCCCTGCGCCGCTGTGCCGACAGAGTGAAACTGCTGTCGGGCCAGCGGCAGGAAAAAAACGGCTTCCATACGGACGAGCATATTCTGGCCTGCCTTTCCTCTGCGCCGTCCAATGCAAAAATTATCCGCACGGCAGCTCGAATGGCAAGAGCCTTCAACAGCCAATTTACCGCCCTGTTTGTGGAGACGCCCGATTTTGCCGTAGCTACGGACGAAAATAAGAAACGTCTCCGTGATAATCGACAGCTGGCCGAGCAGCTCGGCGCAAATATAGAAACCGTCTATGGCGAGGATGTTCCGTACCAAATTGCTGAGTTTGCAAGACTCTCCGGCATCTCAAGGATCGTGTTGGGCAGCAGTGCGGTCATCCGTAAGCATCTGTTGGGAAAACCGACATTGACGGAGCAGCTGCTTACTTATGTCCCGGAAATTGATATCCATATTATTCCGGATAGAAATGCGGATGCTGCATACCGCCCCAAAAAAGCAAGGAACCATCAGAAGAAGCAGATTCTGAGTAACACGTTAAAAAGTTTTCTGATTCTTGCAGGAGCAACGGCGCTCAGCCTTTTCTTTTACCACCTTGGATTTACCAATGCCAATATTATCATGGTCTATATCCTAGGCGTGCTGTTGACATCCATTGCTACCTCGCATCAGATTTACAGCCTGATCTCCTCCGTGGCCAGCGTATTTGTGTTTAATTACCTGTTCACAGGCCCCCGGTTTTCCCTGACAGCCTATGAAACAGGTTACCCGGTTACCTTTGTGGTTATGTTTCTTACGGCCTATATCACCGGCACCTTTGCTATTCGATACAAGGAGCAGGCGGGACAATCGGCAAAGATCGCCCACCGGACAAAAATCCTGTTCGATACGGATCAGCTTTTGTCCAAGGCCAACGGAAAAGAGGAGATCCTTCGTGCAACAGCGCAGCAGATCGTAAAGCTGCTTAACAGAAATATTGTCGTATTTGAAAATCTGGATGGACGGCTATCCTCTCCCTATCTGTTCTGGGCAGATGCATCAAAGAAACAGAGCTATGAGATGGAGCAGGAGCTTGCTACCGCAGAGTGGGTGCTGCAAAATAACCATACAGCCGGAGCTACAACGGATACCCTTTCCGATGCACAGTACTTATATTTGGCCCTGCGAGTCAATGAACGTGTTTATGGTGTAGTGGGAATAGAGGCGGAAAATGATCCTTTAGATGCCTCTGAGCACGGCATCCTGCTTTCTATACTTGGCGAAGCGGCCCTGGCTCTGGAAAATGAGAAAAATGCCCGGGAAAAAGAAGCGGCGGCGGTTCTGGCTGAGAGTGAACAGCTCCGGGCAAATCTGCTGCGAACCATCTCTCACGATCTGCGCACGCCGCTGACCTCTATTTCCGGCAATGCCAGCAATTTGATGAGCAACAGCCACTGCTTCGATGAGGAGACTAAGCAGCAAATCTATTCCGACATGTACGATGATTCTATGTGGCTGATCAATCTGGTGGAGAATCTGCTGTATGCGACCCGCATCGAGGAAGGCCGCATGATCCTGAACACCTCTACGGAATCTCTCAGCGAGATCCTAAATGAAGCTATGCAGCACATCAGCCGGAAGGCCTCCTCCCATCAGCTCTCCGCTGTTTGCGAGGATGACTTTCTGTTGGTTCAGGCCGATGCCAGACTGATCGTTCAGGTCATCGTCAACATTGTGGATAATGCCCTTAAATACACGGCTCCAGGGTCTTCTGTTACCGTAACCGCAGGAAAAAAGGGCGATATGGCGGAGATCCGGATTGCAGATACCGGAAAGGGGATTCCGGATGAGGAAAAAGGAAAGGTCTTTGATAAATTCTACTGCGGCGCCAACAAAATTGTGGATAACCGCCGCAGTTTAGGCCTTGGCCTCTATCTCTGCAAGGCCATTGTGGAGGCTCATGGCGGCAGGATTTCGGTGGAGGATAACCGGCCCTGCGGTGCGGTTTTCCGCTTTACTCTTCCCCTGAAGGAGGTATCATTCTATGAATAAGTATCAGATATTGGTGGTGGAGGACGATACGGCGGTTCGCAATCTCATCACCACAACCTTAAAGGCACGGGAATATCGTTTTGTCACCGCAGGCAGCGGAGAAAGTGCAATAACAGAAGCTGCGTCCCATAATCCGGATATTATCCTACTGGATCTGGGCTTGCCGGATATTGACGGCGTGGAAATCATCCGCCGCATCCGCAGCTGGTCTAATGTACCGATTATCGTGATCAGCGCCAGAAGTGAGGACAGTGATAAGATTGATGCTCTGGATGCCGGTGCCGACGATTACCTGACAAAACCCTTTTCCGTGGAGGAGCTGCTGGCCCGGCTGCGGGTCACCCAACGGCGCCTGGCGTTGATGCAGACCGGCCAGACCCAGCAGGCCGTCTACGAAAATGGGCAGCTTCGCATTGACTATGCTTCCGGCTGTGCGTATCTGGGGGAGGAGGAGCTGCATTTAACTCCCATGGAATACAAGCTGCTGTACCTGTTGGCACAAAACACAGGAAAGGTGCTGACCCATAAGTTTATTCTGCAGAAGGTCTGGGGGAGCTGCCTGGAGGGTGATATTGCTTCCCTGCGGGTCTTTATGACGACCCTTCGCAGAAAGCTGGAAAAAGCTCCCGGCTCCCCTCAGTATATCCAGACCCACATCGGTATCGGCTATCGCATGCTGAAGATTGAGTGAGTTATCGCTGAACTCTTACAAAAAATACAAAACTTCTCGCTCCTTGTATTGAAAAAAAAACAATTTAGGAGTAGAATAATTAAAGTGTTTATTATTCTTTATTAGGAGCGTGTACTTATGAAAAAAATTCAGAACAAATGGATACGAGCTGCTATTCCGGCACTGCTGCTTCACGGCAGTATCGGTACCGTATACTGCTGGTCCATCTTCAGCCAGGAAATTGCTGATTACATCGGCTTTTCCAAGAGTGCCACCGAGTGGGCATTCAGCTTTGCCATCTTTTTCCTGGGCATGTCCGCAGCCTTTCTGGGCAATGTCGTGGAAAAGGATATTCATCGTTCCTCATTGATCGCCACCATCTGTTTTGCCGCCGGTATGGCGGGTACCGGCTTCTTTATCTGGTACGGAGGCGCACACCGGCACAGCCCTCTGGCGCTGATCGGTATCTATGTCTGTTACGGCTTAATCATGGGTATCGGCCTCGGTACCGGCTATTTATCCCCGGTTAAGACGCTGATGCTGTGGTTCGAGGATCGTAAGGGACTGGCAACGGGCCTGGCAGTGGCCGGCTTCGGAGCGGCCAAGGCGATTGCAAGCCCCATTATGCAGGCTCTTTTAGATTCCCTGGGCGAGGGCGGAATCTATAAAATGTTCCTGATCCTGGCCTGTGTCTATTTTGTGATGATGTTCGTGGGACATCTGCTGTTGGCCAAGCCCGAGGGCTGGCATGAACCCGCTTCCCATGAAAAGGGTGCGAGAGCCATCGATGTGATCAAGACAAAGCCGGTAGTATTCATCGGCATCTGGCTGATGTTCTATATCAATATTACCTGCGGTCTGGCACTGATCTCTCAGGAAAAAATGATTATCAAGTGTATCGGCCTGGCCGGTATGGCAGGTATATTATCCTCCGTAACGGCAATCTTTAATGCCGGCGGGCGCCTGGGCTTCTCTGCATGGGCAGATACCATGAAGGACAGAAATACCGTATATAAGATCATGCTCACCCTGTCCATCATCGCAACCGGCCTGGTAATCCTGACCGGAGGCATTGCGGATATGGGACAGAGCACGATCCTGATGCTCCTGGTACTGATTCTGCTGTTTGTGGTAAATGCAGGCTACGGCGGCGGTTACAGTAATGTACCCACACTGCTGTCCGACCACTATGGAATGAAGAATATCAGCGCCATCCATGGCATTACGCTTTCCGCATGGGCGATCGCAGGCCTGACAGGTAACCAGCTGGCGACCTTTATCGTAGACCATGTGGGAGAGATGGTGGACGTCAGTGACGGCCATGGCGGACTTACCCAGGTCAATCCCGTAGGCTATCAGACCGTATTATATGTCACCATCGTGCTGTACGTGATCGCTTTGCTGTGCAGCTTCTTCCTGGTATCAGAGAAAAAGAAGGCTTAATACAGAGAATATTTGAAACAAAAATTCAGGGTCAGATTCCTTTCGGAAATCTGACCCCTTTTTACGATAGACAAACCATGATCTGCTTTATAGACTTTCATCCACTGTGGTTCCCTTGATATCTTCTTCCAGCAGCTTCATTTTGGTCATAATTTCTTTCAGCTCCTGCTGAAAGTCTGTCCTGCTGTTATCCATCTGCAGCAATTCCTCCAGCGGCAGGTTCTCTAACAGTTCCTCCGTGCGCTTTTCATTCTCCTGCGCTTTCTCCCGGATAGCCTCCGCCCGGCTTTCGGCCTGTAATTTCTCTTCCCGGATGGCCTCCAGCTTTTCCTCCTGCTCTTCCTTCTCTTCTTTCGCTTCCTGCGCCTGTTCCACCTTTTCCTGCATTTCCTCATCGATATGATCTCTGCCTTCATCAATGAGCATACCGAGAATCTCCTTGCCGGCGGTATCCATGATCTCCCCGGCTTCCTTTCGGGCAGCAATCATGGGATTATTCTTCAGATCCAGGCGCGCCTTATGTATGGATTGATTCAGGGCTTCATACGCTTCGATTCGGCCGGTA
>CALWLO010000143.1 GCA_944381545.1 uncultured Acetatifactor sp.
CATTTCAGGGAGCAGCACGATCTGCTGGCCGGGGAGGGCGTCGGATTTAAGGACAATGGGTGTGTGGATATGAAAAAATACGGCTGGGATTGCTAAAAGCCGGAAACGGAAACAGAGAATCGTTCAGGCTCCGGGAACGGGGCCGGTGGATCCTCTGACGATCAGCGGCGCCCGCAGCAGGATGGAACCGATGGGAAGACCGTTTAACAGACAGTTGATGGCATAGTAACCGCACTGGCCGAGACCGGTTCTGTCCTGACGGATAGTGGTCAGGGGAGGCGTGGTATATGCCGTCATGGGCAGATCGTCAAAGCCGATGATGCTGAGATCCCTGGGAATCTGAATTCCCCTGTCATTGCATTCCGTCATTGCGGATAAGGCCCGTACATCATGGGAAAAAAGTATGGCCGTTATGCCCTGATCCAGCAGCTTGGGAATATAGGTGCGGGTAGATTCTGCCACATAATAGCCCAGACCGATATCATTCTCATGGATCTCCAGCCCATATTTTTCCATTGCGTTCAGATAGGCGTGGTATCGGGCTTTCAGGATATAAGAGTCCAGAGGCCCGGAAATCAGTCCGATCCGCTTATGCCCCAGCTGTGTCAGATGCTTGACGGCCAGCTCCATACCCTCCTGGCTGTCACAGCCCACAGAAGCAATACAGGGATTACTTTTGATATAGTTGTCGTACAGGACGGTGGGAACCTGGGAGCTTTTGAAATCCTGCATCCAGGGATCTAACAGGGAAAACCCCAGCACGAAAGAGGCCTGATAGCTGTGCTCCAGCATGAAAACCCCATAAGGGGTCAGCTTCTGAAATTCCTTAGTCAGCGGGACGATCTCAACGATCCACCCTTCGGCCTCCGCCATCTGGCAGAAGCCTTTTACAATATCATAGCCGAATTGATTCGGCGTCTCATAATCCATATTTTCAATCAGAATACAGAGCTTTCGCTCTGCCTTGTTCATTCTTCTTTGTATATACCCCATCTCAGCAGCAGTTTCCAGAACTCTCTTGCGCATGGAGGCGCTCACATCCGTGGCGTTGTTCAAAGCCTTGGAAACCGTACTCTTGGAAATTCCCAGTTTTGCCGCAATATCTGCAATGGTAGCCATATAAACTCCTTCAGATTACACAGAAAATTTTTGTGAAAAATGCCAGATAAGTTTTTTTTTCGAAACAAATTATACCAGGGAAAAAGAGGTATGACAAGTTTTTTTTCTAAACATATTTTTGAAACGATTGGGGAATAAATAAAAAAGCACGATTTTATCGCCTTTTTTGAAACCACCTGTCGAAATTGTAAATTTATAAGTTTCGAAACAAACAAAAGGAAGAGACAAAACAATAGTGTACAAAGTGCACAAATATAATGAAATTTATAGTAAATATATAGGCAGAATGAAATAAAAAGTAGTTGACTTTACTATATTTTTCTGTTAGATTGTAGAAGAATCATAAAGCGAAACAAGTTTCGCATAAAGGATAAGAGTTAAAAAGGAGGATTTCGTTATGAAAAGAAAAGCATTAGCATGTGTTCTGGCAGCAGTAATGTCAGTTTCGTTATTGGCAGGCTGCGGCAGCGGCAATGGAAACGGAAATGCATCCGGAGAAAGCGGTGCGTCAGGGGAAGTGACAAATGTTGCATTGAAGGTATGGTGTCCTCAGAATCAGGTGGATACGGGGATTATGGAGCAGCAGCAGGCCGCTTTCGCAGAAGCGCACCCGGAGTGGAATATTACCTGGACTACGGAGATTGTGGGTGAAGATAACTGTAAGACGGAAGTCCTTAAGGATGTGGACGCCGCAGCGGACGTGTTTATGTTTTCTTCGGATCAGCTGATCGAGCTGGTAGATGCAGGCGCTATCGCACAGCTTGGCGGAACGGCAGAAACGATGGTGCAGGAAACCATGTCCGAGGCTGTCCGGGCTACCGCAATGGTGGGCGACGCCACCTATGCCATTCCCTTTACCCATAATACCTTTTTTATGTATTATGACAAGACCATTATGAGTGAAGACGATGTTACTTCCCTGGAAAAGATTATGGCAAAGGAAACTGCGGATAGTGTATATAATTATTATTTTGAATCCGCAGGCGGCTGGAAGCTGGGAGCCTATTATTACGGCGCCGGACTGACGGTATTCGGGCCGGAGGGAAATGACCTTTCCGCAGGCGTGGACTGGAATAATGAGACCGGCGTGGCGGTTACCAATTATCTGATTGATCTGATCAACAATCCTAAATGTGCCTATGACGGTGAGATTGCTGTCAGCGAGCTGATCGAGGATCACAGATTGGGCGTATGGTTTGACGGCTCCTGGAACTATAACACCTATAAGGATATTCTGGGAGATGATTTGGGAATCGGCATTATTCCTACCTTTAATCCCGATGGAAACGACTATCAGCTGCTTGGCTTCTACGGTTCCAAATGTATCGGTGTAAATGCCCATTCCCAGAATATGGCGGCGGCAGTTGCTTTTGCAACCTATCTTGGCAATGAAGAGAATCAGCTGCTTCGTTTCGAGAAGTCCGCACAGATTCCTACGAATATCAATGCAAGCTCCAGCGAAGCGGTTACCTCCGATCCTCTGGCAGCCGTGATTGTCAGGGAAGCCAATGAAGCCAGCGTAATGCAGCCTGTGCACAGCGTGTTCTCCACGAGATACTGGACTTATGCAGGTGCGATTCCCACCGAGATCAGAAGCGGTGAAATCAATAAGAATAATGTGCAGGAGAAGCTGGATGAATTTGTAAAAGCTATGACGGAGTAGGGAATAAGGGAAATGCTGATTTAATCAGCATTTCCCTAAGTAATATCGAAATGAGGAGGTTATGGTATGGGGGCTTTAAAGAAGAGAAAGTTCAAGACGACTTCCGGAAGACCCAGTGACGCAAGTATATGGGAAGCGTTCCGCAAGGGGAATGCTTTGACCAGGTGCTCACTTTTCATTTTTGGCCTTGGAAATATTCTGAATAAACAGTTTGTGCGGGGGTTCCTTTTTCTGGCGGTGGAAATAGCGTACCTCTGCTATATGGCGCTGTTCGGTATCCGTTCTATCGGCAATTTTATTACCCTGGGTACGGTGGAGCAGGGTAAAACCTATAATGAGGCCCTGGGGATTTATGAATACACTGCGGGCGATAATTCCATGCTGTTTCTGCTTTATGGGGTCATTACACTTGTCCTCTCCCTTGCGGTTATTTTTGCGGCATGCATGTCCATGAAAAGCGCCTACTGCACGCAGGTGCGTAAGGAGCGGGGAATGCATATTCCTACTTTCAGGGATGATTTGCTTTCTGTTCGGGAGGAGAATATCCATACCGCATTGCTGGCGCTTCCGATTATCGGTATTATCGTTTTTACCATTATTCCGCTGGTATTTATGATCCTGATCGCATTTACCAGCTATGACCATGAGCATCAGCCACCCGGAAATCTGTTTTCCTGGGTGGGTCTGGAGAATTTCAAGACCATGCTGGGACAGGGCAGCAAGCTTGCCAGAACCTTTTGGCCGGTTCTGAGCTGGACGCTGATCTGGGCGGTATTCGCCACCTTCAGCTGCTTTATCCTGGGACTGATCCTGGCGCTGCTGATTAACCGCAAGGGTACCCGGTTTAAGGGCTTCTGGAGATTCATGTTTGTATTGTCCATTGCCGTTCCCCAGTTTGTATCCCTGCTCAGTATGAGAACCATCTTCAATGCCAACGGCCCCGTCAATGTCCTGCTGCGGGAGCTGGGAATGATCGGTATGACGGAGTCGGTTCCTTTTTTTACAGATCCTACGCTGGCAAAGATTACGATCATTGTCATCAATCTCTGGATCGGTATTCCTTTTACCATGCTTTCCACCACGGGTATTCTGCAGAATATTCCGGCGGAGCTGTATGAGGCGGCTAAAATCGACGGTGCCGGTACATTGGTGATATTCCGGAAGATTACGATTCCTTACATTATATTTGTGATGACGCCCAATCTGATCACCTCCTTTACAGGAAATATCAATAACTTCAACGTCATCTTCCTGTTATCCGGCGGCGGGCCCGACACTCTGGACTATTATTATGCGGGTAAGACGGATCTGCTGGTTACCTGGCTGTACCGTCTGACGATCACGCAGAAGGACTACAATTTGGGCGCCGTTATCGGTATTTTGGTGTTTATTATTTTGGCTACTCTGTCACTGCTGACTTACCGGCATACCGGTTCTTACAAGGATGAGGGGGCGTTCCAATAATGAAAGCAAGAAGATTTATTGCAAACACATTTGTTCATATCCTGCTGGCCGTACTCAGCTTTATCTGGGTTCTGCCCATATTTTATGTGATACTGACTTCTTTTCGTAAGGAGACGGGATCCTATAAGAGTTATATCTGGCCCAGAGGCTTTACGTTGGATAATTATGTCAACCTCTTTAAGCCCACCAGCCAGATTGATTTCTTCAGATGGTTTACCAACACCCTGGTTATTGCCATATTCAGTACGGTCATAGCAGCGTTTTTTGTGCTGTGTGTGTCCTACTGTATGAGCCGTCTGAAATTTAAGATGCGTAAGCCCTTTATGAATATTGCGCTGATTCTGGGGATGTTCCCGGGCTTTATGTCCATGATCGCCGTGTACTATATCCTGAAGGGTCTGGGCTTTTTGGAGACGGGCATTCTTAAGCAGGTGGCTCTGGTCATGGTATATTCCGGAGGTGCGGGCCTGGGCTTCTATATGGCCAAGGGCTTTTTTGACACCATACCCAAGACCATAGACGAAGCGGCTTATATTGACGGGGCTACGAAATGGGATACCTTTCTCCATGTGACGATCCCTATGTCCAAGCCGATTATCACTTATACCCTGCTTACCACCTTTATGGGGCCCTGGGTGGACTATATATTTGCCAAGGTAATCATGG
Organism: uncultured Acetatifactor sp.; assembly: GCA_944381545.1. GTDB lineage: Bacteria > Bacillota > Clostridia > Lachnospirales > Lachnospiraceae > Acetatifactor. Next base: position 4,913 of record CALWLO010000143.1, read on the forward strand.
GAAATGATACCAAATATTATACCATTGCCATCGGTCTGTGGACAATGCTGGAAAAAGAGTATATAGAGACCTTCTATACGCAATTCTATGCGGGCTGCGTATTGATATCCATTCCCATAGCGATCCTGTTTTTGCTGACCCAGAGATATTATGTGGAAGGGCTGTCAGGAGCGGTAAAGGGTTAATTTGGAGGAGCAGTATGAAAAGATTCCGATATACAAGATCCTTTGACGAGGAATATGCCTATGAAGGAAAGGATTTAGGGGCAGTCTGTACCCCTGAGGGGACGGATTTCCGATTATGGGCGCCCTTTGCTGAAAAAGTGGAATTGTGTCTGTATGGCAGGGAAAGCGGGGAGAAAAGAGCCCCGCAGCATCTGGAGATGGAGAAGGAGGAAAGAGGGGTCTGGCATCGGCGGATACCGGGAGATCTGCATGGATACCCTTATGCTTACTGTATCCGGACGGAAGGTGAGACGCTGTATACGGCAGACCCCTATGCCGTAGGCTGCGGCTGTAACGGTTATCCCAGTACGGCAGTGGATCTGAGGCGTACGGATCCCCCGGGATTTGACCGGGATCATGCGCCCCAAAAGGGTGTGGAAAACATTATTTACGAGCTTCATATCAAGGACTTCTCCTATGACCCGGACAGTGGAATTCCCGAAGCCTATCGGGGGAAATACAAGGCATTTACCGTGCAGCCCCAAAACCCGAAGGATGGAGATTTATCCACGGGAGTGGCATATCTGAAGGAGCTGGGGATTACGCATGTACATCTGCTGCCCTTTTTTGATTTCGGTCATCTGGATGAGGAAGGGGATGACAGGCAGTTCAACTGGGGCTATGACCCGGTCAATTATAATGTGCCGGAGGGTTCCTATGCTACAAATGTGCACGATGCAGCAGTGCGTATCCGGGAATGCAAGGAGATGATCCAGGCTCTCCATCAGGCAGGCATCCGTGTGGTTATGGATGTGGTATATAACCATACCCAGGATGCGGATTCCTGGCTGGAGAGGACGGCGCCGGGGTATTACTGCCGCCGGTGGGAGGACGGAACTCTCTCTAACGGCTCTGCCTGCGGGAGCGATATGGCTGTGGGCAGAAAAATGGTTGACAATTATATTGCCCACTCGGTAATGTATTGGGCTAAGGAATATCATCTGGACGGCTTCCGGTTTGATCTGATGGGGCTTATGACCGTAGAACTGATGAACCGGATCCGCAGGGAGCTGGATCAGGAATTCGGCAGGGGGGAAAAGCTCCTGTATGGGGAGCCGTGGAGAGCGGATGATTCCCCCATGGAGTCCGGCACTCATGCTGCACTCAAGGAAAATGTGAGATATCTGGATGAGGGGATCGCCGTATTCAGCGATGATACCCGGGATGTGATCAAGGGGCATGTATTCTATGAGGAGGAGCCGGGCTTTGCCAACGGAGGAAAAGAGCTGGAAAAAAAGGTTCTCCAGGCTGTGACCGGCTGGTGCGGTGAAGCCTCGGGTCCTGGAGATTTCCGGCCTGTCAGCTGCGGCCAGGTTATCAACTATGTTTCTGCCCATGATAATTTTACCCTTTGGGATAAGCTGGTCATGTCCTTTCACGGGAAAGAGGCGGATTTTACTCAGGACTATGAGGATGTGCTTCGGGCCAATAAGCTGGCCGCCCTGATCTATTTTACCTGCCAGGGACATCTGTTTCTGCAGGCGGGGGAAGAATTTGGCCGGACAAAGTCAGGGGACGGCAACAGCTACCGCTCCGATCCCGGAATCAATATGCTGAGATGGCATCAGACGGCGGAAAATGCCGGTCTGCTGGAATATTACAAGGGACTGATCCGGCTGCGCCCCAAGCTCCCGGGCCTGTGGGACAAAA
>CALWLO010000144.1 GCA_944381545.1 uncultured Acetatifactor sp.
CAGGCTGTTTAAAATGACCAGATAGGGCTCTGCGACTTCCGAGAGCTTCCGGGAATACCAAAGCAGCGTGGCACTTACCAGGCTGATTAGGAATACCAGCAGGAAGCTGACTATGGTTTCCAGCAGGGTGATGCCCACATGCAGGAACAGGGAACGGTCAAGGAGCATGCTCCACAGACATTTCACCACCAGGCTGGGGCTGGAAAAAAAGAAGCTGTCGATCCAGCCAAGCCTGGCGCTGACCTCCCACAGTACCAGAAACAGCAGGAAGAAAAAGAGACGGTAAAAGGCTACCTGATGATGATGCCGCCTATGATCCCTGACAAATTCTTCCTGCTTTGTCAGTTCTTTATTTTGCTTGCTCATGACTTCAGCTCCTCCCATAATTGATTAAAATAGGCTGCAAACTCCGGCGCATTCCGTGCGGCCAGAGGGGAATCATCCTGCAGGGTAAGATGGATGGGGATTTCCTTTTTTACGGTGGCCGGGCGGGCGGAGAGTACGACGATCCGATCTGCCAGGCTCACGGCCTCGGACAGGTCATGAGTGATCAGGATCACGGTTTTGCCGGTTCTGCGGATAAGACTGCAAATGTCAGCCGACACCATGAGCCGCGTCTGATAGTCCAGGGCGCTGAAGGGTTCATCCAGCAGGAGCAGCTGGGGTTCCAACGCAAGGGTGCGGATCAGTGCGGCCCGCTGTTTCATGCCGCCGGAAAGCTCGCTGGGGCGTTTATCCCGAAACTTCTCCAGATCATAGTCCCGCAGCAGCTTTTCCACGTACTCCAGCCGCCGGGGAGTCAGCATGTGGTTGATCTCCAGGCCCAGAATCACATTTTTATAAATACTGCGCCATTCAAACAGATGATCCCGCTGCAGCATATATCCCACCCGGGGATAGTGCAGGGAACCGTCCGGATTGTTCACCAGGATTGTGCCGTCCTCCGCAGGCAGAAGCCCGGCGATAATGGACAGAAGTGTGGATTTGCCGCAGCCGCTGGGGCCCACCACTGCCACAAACTCTCCCTCATGTACCCCAAAGGTTACCCGGTCCAGGGCTTTCGTTTCCCCATGGAGACTATGATAGGAGTAGCTGATATTTTTCAGCTCCAGTATATTTTTTTCCATGAAAGTGGGTCCTTTCTTAAAAAATAGAACTTACTTTATGGTATTCGTTGTATTGCAATAAAGTGCCATTCATGGTATGATAAACACTAGTTGACCTTAAAAAAGAATGGAGAGAGAGTAATGGCTACTTTATGGGGAGGGCGTTTTACCAAAGACACGGACCGCCAGGTTTATGCGTTTAATGCATCCATCGGTTTTGACAAGAAGCTTTATCAGCAGGATATTGAGGGCAGTATCGCTCATGTGGTGATGCTGGCCAAGCAGGGGATCCTGACAGTCCAGGAGAGAGATGTACTGATCAAGGGGCTTACCGGCATCCGCGAGGATGTGGAGACCGGACGGCTGGTCATTGATGAACAATATGAGGATATTCACAGCTTTGTGGAGGCCAACCTGATCCAGAGAGTGGGGGAGCCCGGCAAGAAGCTGCACACCGGGCGCAGCCGCAACGATCAGGTGGCGCTGGACATGCGCCTGTATACCAGGGCGCAGGTGCTTTCCACGGACGCCCTGTTAAAAGAGCTGATGACGGTGATCCTGGATACGATGGAAGAGAATGTGGAGACCTATATGCCGGGCTTTACCCATATGCAGAAGGCCCAGCCCACTACGCTGGCCCATCATTACGGCGCTTATTTTGAGATGTTTAAAAGAGACCGGCAGAGACTGAAGGATATTCATGACCGGATGAATTACTGCCCTCTGGGAGCGGGAGCGCTGGCCGGCACTACCTATCCCCTTGACCGGGGCTATACGGCGTCTTTGCTTGGCTTTGAGGGTCCTACGCTGAACAGTATGGACTCCGTATCCGACAGGGATTACCTGATAGAATTTTTATCTGCATTATCCATGGTGATGATGCATTTGAGCCGTTTCTGCGAGGAAATCATCATCTGGAACTCTAATGAATACCAGTTTGTGGAGCTGGACGACGCCTATTCCACCGGCAGCAGCATTATGCCCCAGAAGAAGAATCCGGATATTGCAGAGCTGGTGCGGGGCAAAACGGGACGGGTATATGGAGCGCTGATGTCCCTGCTGACCACCATGAAGGGGCTCCCTCTGGCATATAATAAGGATATGCAGGAGGATAAGGAGATCGCCTTTGATGCCATGGAGACGGTGCAGAACTGCATTACCCTGTTTACCGGCATGATCCGTACCATGGGGTTTCGGAAAGAACGGATGGCGGAGAGTGCCAAAAGCGGGTTTACCAATGCTACGGATGCGGCGGATTATCTGGTGGGCAAGGGCGTACCCTTCAGAGATGCCCATGGCATTATCGGCAGACTTGTGTTACACTGTATGGAAAAGGGCTGTTCCATTGATGCACTGAGCTTGGAGGAACTGCAGGAGATCAGTGATAAGTTCGGGCCGGATATCTATGATGCCATCTCTCTGAAGACCTGTGTGGAGAAGCGTCTGACTATCGGCGCTCCGGGCAAGGAAGCCATGCAGGAGGTAATCCGCATCAGCAGGGAGTATCTGGCACAGGACTGGCAGCCCAGAGACTGGCAGCTGCCCGGATGTGAGAAAAACCGGTAAAATGATAAACAGAAATGACAAGGGAGGAAGTTATGATGAGTGACAAGTTGAAGGTAGGTATCCTGGGCGGTACCGGTATGGTAGGACAGAGATTTATTGCACTGTTGGAGAATCACCCCTGGTTTGAGGTAAATACGATTGCCGCCAGTCCCCGTTCCGCAGGCAAGACCTATGAGGAGGCTGTGGGAGGGAGATGGAAGATGACCACACCCATGCCCGAAGCCGTGAAAAAGCTTGTAGTCATGAATGTAAATGAAGTAGAAAAGGTAGCTTCCGGCGTGGATTTCGTATTCAGCGCAGTGGATATGACCAAGGAGGAGATCAAGAGGATCGAGGAGGAATATGCCAGGACAGAGACTCCCGTGGTATCCAATAACAGCGCACACCGCTGGACTCCTGATGTGCCGATGATGGTGCCGGAGATCAATCCCGAGCATGCAAAGGTCATTGAATATCAGAAAAAGCGGCTGGGTACTGCCCGGGGCTTCGTGGCGGTAAAGCCTAACTGCTCCATCCAGAGCTATGCGCCTGCGCTTACCGCATGGAAGGAATTTGAACCCTATGAGGTGGTAGCCACCACCTATCAGGCGATTTCCGGTGCAGGTAAAACCTTCAAGGACTGGCCCGAGATGGAAGGGAATATCATCCCCTATATCGGCGGCGAGGAAGAAAAGAGCGAAAAGGAACCGCTGCGTCTGTGGGGTGAGATTCGGGATGGGCAGATCGTGCCTGCAACCAGTCCCGTGATTACCTGCCAGTGCATCCGCGTGCCTGTGCTGAACGGTCATACGGCGGCTGTATTTGTGAAGTTTGGCAAAAAGCCCACCAAGGAACAGCTGATTGAGAAGCTGGTAACTTTTAGCGGAGTGCCTCAGGAGCTTGGGCTGCCCAGTGCGCCGAAGCAGTTTATCCGGTATATGGAGGAGGATAACAGACCCCAGATCACTCTGGATGTGGATTATGAGAACGGCATGGGAATCAGTATCGGACGCCTTCGTGAGGATACGGTATACGATTATAAGTTCGTAGGCCTGTCCCACAATACCGTGAGAGGAGCAGCCGGCGGCGCCGTACTGTGTGCAGAGCTGCTGAAAGCTTTGGGATATATCACGAAGAAGTAAGTAATTATGTTTTTATGAGGGATGGTAAGAGGATGAATGAATTGCGATATCAAGTGGATCTGCTCACAGCAATGAATCAGAAACTGAGCGTACAGGAGAAAATGTACCGCCTGGTCTGTGATACCTCTTATAATGCCTTTCTGTATTATTCCTTTGAAAAAAATGAGATTCATCTGTTGGGAAAATGGGACAGCTTTTTCGATTTTAAAATTTGGGACTGGAAAGACCTGGGGCGTCTGTATGAGATGGTGGACGAACCCTATGTGGACCGGCTCAGAGAAGTGATTTTCCTGGAAAAAGAGCAGCGCCGGGAGGCTGTGACGGAATGTATGCTGCGGAACAAAAGGGTCTGGCTTGAATTTCGTTCCAAAGTGTTTTACGATGAGGATGGCGTACCCCAGGATAAGATCATCAGTATCAGTGATATTACCAAATTCAAGAATCAGAATGAAGAGCTGACCTATATGGCATATTATGATTCCCTGACCGGCCTGTACAATCGAAACTATTTTGTGCGGCTGCTTGCGGAATATGTGCGCAGGGCACAGGAGGAACAGGAGGTCGTCAGTGTCATGCTGATCGATATTGACGACTTCCGCAAGGTCAATGACGGAATGGGGATTATCGTGGGAGATGAGCTGGTGCAGCAGCTGGGGAGCTTTCTGAAGGAGCTTTCCGGGGAAGACATTATTGTCTGCCATTTGAACAGCGATGTGTACTGTATCGCCATCTATGATCCTACCGGGTATAAATCCGTCAGCCGGATCCATGAACGGATCCAGGCGCGTATGCAAAAGCCCGTTATTTTAGGCGGCGGACAGGAACTGAATGTGACTGTCAGCATCGGTGTGGCCGAATATCCGGAATCTGCAACTACGGCGCTGGAACTGATCGGCTGTGCCGAGATCGTCATGTATAAGAGTAAGGATCTGGGCAAGAATAACATACAATATTTTGATACCCCGATATTAAACGCCTTTCTGCAGAATGTGCAGATGGAGAATGAACTGAAGGATGCCATCTGCAGCCACAGCTTTGAAATGTATTATCAGCCTCAGTATTATGCGGGCAATAAACAGCTGCGGGGGATGGAGGCGTTGATCCGATGGCGGGACGGGTCGGGAAGAATGATCAGCCCTGCAGTATTTATTCCGATTGCTGAGAAAAATGGGGCGATTGTGTCCATAGGCGGCTGGGTGATGGAGGAGAGTATCCGGCAGTTTGCCGCCTGGCGGCATAAGCGAAGGGAGCCGCTGATCCTGTCCATCAATGTCTCACCTATCCAATACATGAAGGACGGGTTTGTGGATGAACTGCTGCAGATGCTCAGTACCTATCAGGTATGCCCTCAGGAGGTGGAGCTGGAGATTACAGAGAGTGTACTGATCGAGGATTTTGAAGAGATCACTGCCAAGCTGCGGGTGCTGCGGGACTATGGAATCCGTGTGTCGCTGGATGATTTCGGTACGGGCTTTTCTTCTCTTACCTATCTGAAAAAGCTGCCCATCGATACCCTGAAGATTGATAAATCCTTTATTGATACGGTGCTGTCGGATTCGGCGACCAGAGTGATCACCGAGAGTATTATTTCCATGGTGAAGACCCTGGGCCTGGAGACCATTGCCGAAGGAGTGGAACAGGAGCAGCAGTATAAATATCTCCATGCCATCGGCTGTGATATTATACAGGGGTATTATTTTGGCAGACCTCTGCCGGTACAGGAGATGGAGGCTCTGCTGGAGGAAGCATAATTGTCTAAAAATCTTTTTATTGCGGAGAAGCCCAGTGTGGCCAGAGAATTCGCAAAAGCATTAAAATTACATACCAGCTCCCGGGATGGTTTTCTGGAGTCGCAGAACTGTATTATCACTTGGTGTGTGGGACATCTGGTGACCATGAGCTACCCCGAGGTCTACGATGAAAAATACCGCAAATGGAGTTTTGATACGATCCCTTTCATCCCCCGGGAGTTCAAATATGAGGTCATTGACAGCGTGAGAAAGCAGTTTACCATTGTCAGCGGCCTTTTAAATCGTCCGGATGTGAGCACCATCTATGTGTGTACCGACTCCGGACGGGAGGGGGAATATATCTACCGGCTGGTGGAACAGATGGCGGGTGTCAAAGGAAAGGTAAGAAAACGGGTGTGGATAGATTCCCAGACAGAGGAGGAAATCCTGCGGGGCATCAAGGAAGCAAAAGATCTGTCAGAGTATGATGCCCTAAGCGATGCGGCATATCTGCGGGCCAAGGAGGACTATTTAATGGGAATCAATTTTTCCCGGGCACTGACCTTGAAATACGGCAGATCCGTAAGGGATTATCTGAAACGAGACCGGGTGGTGATCTCCGTAGGCCGGGTCATGACCTGTGTGCTGGGGATGGTGGTCAGGCGGGAGCGGGAAATCCGTACTTTTGTGAAGACGCCCTTTTACCGGGTGCTGGGAAGCTTTGACCTGGAGGGCAGAAGGCTGGAGGGAGAGTGGCGGGCTGTGGAAGGCAGCCGTTACTATGGGTCTCCCAGGCTTTATAAGGAGAATGGTTTTAAGGCCAGGGAGGATGCCCAGGCTCTGATTGATTGTTTGGCAGGGGATGGAGTTGTAGAATCTATAGAGCGGAAAAAGGAGAACAAGAATCCCCCGCTGCTGTATAATCTGGCGGAGCTGCAGAATGACTGCTCCAAGCTGTTCAAGATCAGTCCGGATCAGACGCTGGGTATTGTCCAGGAATTATATGAAAAAAAGCTGGTGACCTATCCCCGTACCGACGCCCGGGTACTGTCCACGGCAGTGGCAAAGGAGATCCATAAAAATATCGGCGGACTGCAGGGGTATGGACTTTGCAGCAGTTTTGCCCGGGAGGTGCTCAGTCAGGGCAGT
>CALWLO010000145.1 GCA_944381545.1 uncultured Acetatifactor sp.
CTCTTGGTTTTTATAAAAACTTGACAAACCGGGATAATGCTGAGAATAAGGTTAATTAATCAGCGTTTCCCTAGAAGAGAGGTATGGTGTTAACTAAATGGAAAGAAAGAAGGAAGTTGAACGGATTATTAAGATGCTGGTAAACAAATACCACGCTGAGTATGCCATACTTTTTGGTTCCTATGCGCGTGGAGAAGAGACCGATGATCAGCTCACCCAAAAAGATGTCGATGCCTTTGAAATCCGTGAGGTTAATAAAGGCACGAAATTTTATGAAAATGTTATGAGGGAAGGGGTGCGAATTGCTTGAAGAAGTCGGATAAGGAGAGGCTTAAGAAAATTGTATCTACATGGGAGAGCTTAGATAAGCAGATTAAGGAACGCAGCATTACACGTGAAATGCTGCTAAACGATGAGTTTTCCCAATGGGCGGTTACCACACCGCTGTATAATATTGGAGAGCAGGTCTATCAATGAAGTGATGAGATTAAGAAAAAATATCCTGATCAGCCGTGGAGTATGGTTTCCGGTTTACGGCATCGTTTGGTGCATGATTATGATGGCATTAATTGGTCGATTATTGTTGATGTGTTTTATGAGGACATGGAACCATTTGCTGAAGCAGTGAGAAAGATTCTTGAAGAGATGTAGATAAGAAAATGTAATTTCCCCCTGTGGTTAAATAATACCGGTGAAACGGGTAAGAACCATGGGGGATTTTTATGTTATAGAGTTAGTTTGGACTAATTAAACGTCCAGTATGCAGTCTGCTGCGCCCATCTTCTCCTTGATAAAGATGATACGGTGTATGTAGAGTATATCCTTGACTGCCGTAAGGATTATAGTTGGCTTATCCATGAAAAACATATCAGATATGGAAATCGTCACTTCATAGCAAGCGGCGATTTCTTTTATTGCAAAATAAAAAATGTTTGCAGTAACTGCATTCTAATGATATAATATTAATCAACAATTTTGTGTGACGTAGTTTTGCGATAATATAAAAAGAGAGAAATACGCATAAGAGGTTGTTGTGATGGATTTGTAGTATGATAATATTCTCCATGGGAGAAGTACTAAAGCGTCAGAGAGGTATACGATTATGAATTTAGAAGAGGCAATTTTACATGCAGTGGAGGGCAATGCGCTATTATTTTTGGGGGCGGGATTTTCCTCTGGAGCGGTAAATCAGGCGAACCGCAGCTTCCCCTTAGGCGGTCACTTATGTGAGCGGTTGATTGCTGATGGGAATATTGATGTATCTGCCGATGATGAAAATGACAGGAAGGATCTGGGCTATATTGCAGAGCTCTATTTGGAATGCAATACGAAGCGGGATCTGTTAAAGTTTTTAAAAAAGGAATTTGGCTGTAAAGAGTATTCTGAGGCTCATGCCATTATAGCGGAAACGCAATGGAAGAGGATATACACGACAAACTATGACGACATTGTGGAGATGGCATCAAAGCAGCAGGGAGTTATGCGTGAAACAATAGATCCAGAAAAGCGTTCTTCAGATGTTCTTCAATATGAAAACGCTATTGTACATATGAATGGTTATATTCATAATGTGACAGAAGATAAGTTAGATAATACATTTAAATTGCTCACCAGTTCCTATCAGAAACGTACCATCCCCGATAGTGATTGGGCTATCAGTCTGCATAATGATATTCAGAATGTAAAGTGTCTGGTATTTATCGGATATTCTATGGATTATGATTTGGAATTGCAGCAGATATTTGCACAGAGCAAAAATATTCAGGATAAGTGTATCTTTATCTCCTGGAATCCATCCAAACGAGAACGAACCAATATGGGGCATTTTGGCATTGTAGAGCCCATCGGGCTGAATGGCTTTGCCGAGAAGCTGAAAGCCGTTAAATCCCAATATGTTCCCTCTGAAAAAAAGTATGAGTTCAGCTGTTTACAGAAAGTGGATGCAGACAATATTCGAGTCTCAGAAAAAATCAGTGATAAGGATGTCACGGATTTATTTTTCGAAGGAACAATTCAAATGCGGAATATATTTTCCGTAAATAAAACAAAATATATTGTATCAAGAGAGTGCTGTGAGGAGATAGAGAGAGATATTACTCAAAACTATAGGGCAGCAATCATACATTCGGATATTGGAAATGGAAAAACCATTCTTTTAAGAGAGATGGAGTGCAGGCTGTCAAGCAGGGGAATAGTGTTCTATCTCAAGAATTTGAATTCCTTTATTCAGGATGATATGGAGTATATTTGTTCCTTGAGAGGTGTCAAATATATATTTATAGAAAATTATAATCGCATCATCGATTCTGATTATGCAAAAGTGTTCAGCAGATTTCAGAGGGACGATATCCGCTATCTGTTTACGGTGAGAACATATTTAAATGACAATTTGTATCAGAGATTTTTGAAAAGTTTCGGAATCCAGGAAAATCAGATTATGATGCATGATATAAATGCATTAACAGAATCAGAGTGTAAGCAGATGATAGCGCTTTTGGATCAATATTCCCTATGGGGCGAGAAATCCGGAATGAGTCCAACAGAAAAAATGAAATATCTGAAGCGTTCCTGCCGCAGTGAGATGAAAAGCATTATGCTGGATTTGTTAAAATCTGAATATATGCAAAAGAAAGTAAGAAAACTTTTAAACAGCTTGTTTGGAAATAATGATTTAAAGGAGATCACATTACTTGTTTTTATCTGTGAAATTATTGCGGTTGAATTAAAATTGGACTATATTTTTATTCTGCTTAACAAACAAATTAAAACAGCGGGTGTTTTGCAAAATAAAGATATTCATGAGTTTCTTGATTTTGATAGAAACCGAATCAAATTAAAATCGCCATTGGTTGCCTATTTTATTTTACAAAACTATAACTATAATCAGGATATCGAAGATATCCTGAAGAAAATACTTCCGGTTTTGGATCGGCATAGCGGAGTGGAAAGATACAAAAATATGCTGCGTATGCTGATTTCTTATTCCAACCTTCGAATGATTTTTAATAAAAACGACAGACAATCCAATCATCGTTTTGTCAGGATATTTGAATTAAGTAAGAATCTGTCTTACCATAAGAAAAATCCATTTTTCTGGCTGCAATACGCTATTGTACGAATGGAGATGAAAGAATACAAAACCGCAGGTATCTATCTGGCAGATGCAGAAGCTTTTTCGCATAAGAAGTTTGACAGTGACTCATGGCAGATAGATACTCATAAGGCTAGACTTCTGTTGGAACAGACAATGGCGGAAGATAATAGAGAGGATGCGTTTTTGAACTTTGAAGATGCCTATCATCTTCTGCATGATAATAAAACTCCGGATTTATACTATCCACTTAGACAGGTTTCTTTATTTCAGCCATATTACCAAAAGTTTTATCAGGGATTTACGGAAGATGAGAAAAGTCGTTTTCTGTTTTACTGTATAGAAATGCAGAAAACGATAGAGACATATCGGGGAAAGGAAAATAACAAAAAGAAAAAGAGAAGCAGAAGAGACAATGATCTAAAGCGAATTGCAAATCAGTTGGACAAAATGCGCAGAGAAATGATTTCTTAAGTTATTGTTTTCCGATTAAAAGCTTCCCCCTGCTATGCAGGGGGAAGGCAAATAGAAAAAAATCTTACGTGTGCGCAGAATTCTGCGCCGTTCTTTCTTCGTACAGCTTCAGCATATCCAGATATTTAATCAGATCCTTGCAGCTATCCTGGGATAACTCCAGAATGGTATTCATGACATTTCCGGAAGTGTATTGGTTTACCAATTCCCGATTCAGATCGTCAATGGGCGAAATATACTCTGTCCGATCCAGCAGATAATCTACGGAGACATGAAAAAAATCAGCAATTCTGCGCAGCGCTTTCAGATCGGGGGAGTGAACACCATTCTCATAATTGGAAATAGTACCCACGGAAACGTGAAGATATGCGGCTAACTGCTTCTGATAGACACCCCGTTCGATGCGAAGGCGGTATAGTCTTTCTCCGAAATCCATATGTATACTCCTGATTCTGAAAAAAATTCTATTGTTTCTAAAATCCATTATAACGATTCTGAACAAAAATGGAATAGGAGTATAGGATGAGGATAAAAAATATTGCAATGAAGGAAAGGAGATTATGATTTCTAAAGCCGCATTTGCATATCCTTGTACCTCCGAAGCAGCTACCAAAAAGCAACAACCGGTAAATAGAATATGCCGGTGCTTACATCCCCAGCGTAATCAATATTCCATCGGCAATGGCTTGGGCAATGTCATTGAACCGCTCATCAAACAGCTGATTATCCGCATCGGTGTTGATGAAGCCTACCTCCACCAATACGGCGGGCATCTGGGTGCTGTTAAGGACAACCAGATTGGTGCGTTCATTGACTCCCTGATTCACAAAGCCCACAGCCTCCAGCTGCTGGTTGATATTATAGGCCATACGGGCGGCTTCCCCGTAACGGTTATAAACCAGGGATTCCACACCTGTATATTGGTTGGGATAAGGGCTGGAATTGCGGTGGATGGAGACAAAGTAATCAGCCCCGACCTGATTCCCCTCCTGAGCTTTCTGATAGGGAGATTCATAGATATCTGTTGTACGGGTATAGTAGACCTCTACCCCTCTGCTTTCCAGGATATTACCGACAGCAAGCGTCAGGGCCAGTGCATCGTCCTTTTCCTGACGCCCCTGGTATACTGCGCCGGGGTTGGCCCCGCCGTGTCCTGCGTCCAGTACAATAAGTGGCATATTCTCTCCTCACAAGGATTGTTTACTATGTTATATGCAGATCCCTTCCTTTTTAGACCCCAAGCATGCTTTCAAACTTTACTTGAAACTTACATATTTCTTACGCAGCTGCGATATTGGCTTTACATAGAAATTGCTATGATGATTTTGTTCCTGAAGGGAAATGTAAATCAGAAAAGAGGAGATTATTATGAAAAGCAAAATGATGAAAATGGCAGCTGTGACCGGCGCCGTAGTGTTAACGTTATGCAGTCTGGCAGGCTGCGGCAGCAACGGAGATTCCGGCAACGCAGGCACGGGAAGCAGCGAAGTAGAAAGCAGTGTTGCAGCAAATAACACGGCAGAAACAGATACCCAGGAGGAGAGCAGCAGTGTGCAGGAAACCGGCACAGAGCTGTCCGGCACCATATTGATGGTAGGTTCTACTTCTATGGAGAAGCTGGCGAATGCCTTGGCAGAGAGCTTCATGAATGAGCATCAGGGCGTAACCGTCAATGCGGAGTTTGTAGGATCCTCAGCCGGCGTGGAGGCTGTGAACAATGGCACGGCGGATATCGGTAATTCTTCCCGTAATTTAAAGGATGAGGAAAAGGAAGCTGGTGCAGTGGAGAATATTGTGGCTATCGATGGAATCGCAGTTTGTGTTGATCCTGCCAATTCAGTAACCGGCCTGACCAGGCAGCAGCTGACGGACATTTATACCGGCGCAGTTACCAACTGGAGCGAAGTAGGCGGCAGTGATGGCCCCATCATTGTGGTTGGCCGCGAGGCGGGTTCCGGCACCAGAGGCGCTTTTGAGGAGATTCTGGGCGTGGAAGATGCCTGTGCATATGCAAATGAGCTGGACAGCACCGGCGCAGTGATGGCAAAGGTGGCATCCACTCCCGGGGCAATCGGTTATGTATCTCTGGATGCAGTGGATGACAGCGTGGTTGCGCTGGCACTGGAAGGCGTAGAGGCGACTGCTGAGAACATTAAAGCAGGGGATTATTTCCTGAGCCGTCCTTTCGTTATGGCAACTAAGGGTGAGATCAGCGCCCAGAGCGAACTGATACAGGCATGGTTTGATTATGTACTGGGTGAGGAAGGACAGAGTGTTGCACAGACAGTCGGACTGATTCCTGTCAATTAAGAAGGATGGATATCAATATGAATACAATGCCTGATTCTGTAATACACAGCGGTAAAAGCAAAGAGACAGTGGAGATCATCGCACAGATCATCTTCACTGTCTGTGCCCTGTTTGCCATCCTTGCAGTGGTGGCTATCACGGCATATATGATGATCGGCGGCACCCCGGCTCTATTTGAGGTGGGAATCAAGGAAATCCTGTTCAGTACGACATGGAAGCCTACGGCGGCAGAGCCTCAGTATGGTATTTTATATGTCATTCTGACCTCCATCGTAGGTACAGCTCTGGCGATTTTAATCGGTGTGCCCATCGGTATTTTGAGCGCCGTATTTCTGGCAGAGGTAGCCCCGAAGAAGCTGGCCATGGTGGTTAAGCCTGCAGTAGAATTGTTGGCAGGTATTCCCTCTGTTATCTATGGCCTGCTGGGAATATACCTGTTAAATCCTCTGATGTATAAGCTGGAGCTGTTTGTCTTTAGGGACTCTCCGGATCATCAGTTTACCGGCGGCGCCAATCTGCTGTCGGCAGTGCTGGTGCTTGCCATCATGATCCTGCCTACGGTAATCAATATCAGTGAGACCTCTATCAGGGCGGTTCCCGTACATATTAAGTCGGCGTCCCTGGCTCTGGGGGCTACTCACATCCAGACCATCTTTAAGGCCATTCTGCCGGCGGCAAAATCCGGCGTGGTGACGGCTGTGGTACTGGGTATCGGCAGAGCTATCGGCGAGGCTATGGCAATCAGCCTGGTATCCGGCAGCAG
>CALWLO010000146.1 GCA_944381545.1 uncultured Acetatifactor sp.
TTCATTTGGAGTTCATTTGCTGATGCAAATTAACTTCTAGAATTTTCAGGGTTGCATTGCTGTTTATTTGTCAAAGATCTGTGGAGCGCTCTTGAAGCCTCTCCTTTTTTCATTGTCATCAGGTCGGATCACTGCGACAACTTCTATAAGATACCACATTATTTCCAACTTGTCAACAACTTTTTTAAATTATTTTTCTACTGCATTTGTGGCACTGGTAGAAAACGGAGAAAGAGGGATTTGAACCCTCGCGCCGCGTTAGCGACCTACACCCTTAGCAGGGGCGCCTCTTCAGCCTCTTGAGTATTTCTCCAAACCTGAATTACACCTCTACCAATATGCCATTTTCACATCTCTTAATGTGACGCAAATGTTATTATACATAACCTGTTCCCGTTTGTCAATCGCTTTTTTTATTTTTTTCTGCAATTTTTTCTGCAACTTTTTCTGCAAAACATGTTTGCACAAAGTAACAGTTCAGCCTGCAATATTCACAGAGCCGCACCTGTAGTGCTTTCCCGCTGCTTCGTAGCTAACTTTGCTCATTACCAGGCACTCCGCTCATAAGAGGACAATCCCTGTGCATTGTGTGCAAGCACCCATGCCCAGCACTTATCCTCTTATGGCGCAGCTATTACTGCACAAATATACTTATTGCACAGATTAGGCCCGCATTGCTATGAGTATTGTAAAATAGCGGTTTCATACAGATTATTCCCCTCGCAGTCAACCACTACAATTACCGGAAAATCCCTTACCTCCAGCCTACGGATCGCCTCCGTCCCCAGATCATCATAGGCAATAACCTCAGAAGAAATAATGGATCGTGAGAGCAATGCGCCCGCACCGCCAATGGCGGCAAAATATACCGATCGATTTCTGATAATCGCAGCTATAACTTCCTCATTACGTTTTCCCTTACCTATCATTCCCCGCAATCCCAGATCAAGCAGGGAGGGAGCATACTTATCCATCCGGCTTGCAGTTGTAGGACCTGCGGAACCGATAGGCCTTCCCTCTCTCGCAGGAGACGGCCCCATATAATAAATCACATTATTCTGCATTGCAAAAGGAAGCTCCTCTCCCTTCTGAAGCGCTTCATACATTCTCTTATGGGCCGCATCTCTAGCCGTATAGATTGTACCTGTCAAATAAACATAATCTCCAGCTTTCAGTTTTTCTGCTTCTCCCTTGTCAAAAGGTACGTTCAAATGCTTATCCATCTCGTTCCTCATTCCTCATCTGTTATATTCCATACATCTCACAGAGTAACCTGAGCATGACTTTATCTAATTCATTCCCGACAAATCCAAGCAAGACTTGTAATATTAGGCTAATATATAATATGGTAACAGTTCAGCCATAGCCTGTATGACAGGCAAGGCAACAAGCCCGCTACAAGCAACAGGGTTGTTACCCCTCGCAGCAGTCGCCAAATATACCTGCAAGCATGCATGCATGCCCGCTTGGCCCGTTGCCCGCAAGAATCATGCTTGCATGAATTTGCTTATATTACAGGTTATGGCTGAACTGTTACATAATATGAGAGCGTAACGCCCTCAGACTTCACCTGGTTTAGATCACTCTCACTGCATGACGGTTTACATGGCAGCATATATTTACCGCCACCGGCAGACCCGCAATATGGGTGGGATAGGTATTGATATTCACAGCCAGAGCGGTGGTAGAACCGCCCAGCCCCCCCGGCCCGATCCCGGACTTGTTGATTTTCTCGAGCAGTTCCTCCTTCATTTCCGGCGCATAAGGAATAGTGGAGTGCTGGCCCGCTTCTCTGGGCAGTGCCTGCTTGCACATAATCTCACATTTCTCAAAAGTACGGCCGATCCCCACCCCGACTACCATAGGCGGGCATGCATTGGAGCCCGCATCCTTTACTGCATTTAAGATCGCATTCTTTACCCCCTCTATACCGTCTGCCGGCTTTAGCATAAATACTCTGCTCATATTTTCACTGCCAAAACCTTTGGGAGCCACTGTAATCTTAACCTGATCGCCTGGTTTTATCTCATAGTGAATAATCGCCGGAGTGTTATCCCCGGTGTTCTTTCGAAGCAGCGGATCCTCAACCACAGATTTACGCAGAAATCCCTCTACATATCCCCTGCGTACCCCTTCATGAATCGCTTCTTCCAAACTGCCGCCTTCAAAATGCACCTCCTGGCCTATCTCCATAAAAATCACAGCCATGCCCGTATCCTGGCAGATCGGAATCATATCCTCACCTGCAATCTGCAGGTTTTCCTGCAGCTGTTTAAGAATCTGTCTGCCTAACGGGGATTTTTCCGTCTGCGCCGCTTCATCCAATGCCTGTTCCATATCCTTTGACAAAAAATGATTGGCTTCAATGCACATTTCCTTAATCTGCTCTGTAACCGCACTTACTTCTATCGTTCTCATGCTGTAGCCGTTCCTTCCTAATTTGTCAGCTGACTGTGAACCTCATCCAGTACCTCATCTGAATAATGCTGCGGCTCCCATAAAATACTCTGCCGATCATCTGTATAACGGGGAATCAGATGGATATGGAAATGCGGCACTGTCTGTCCGGCAGCTTCCCCATTGTTCTGCACAATATTAAAGCCCTGACACCCCAATTTCTCTGTCATGGATACCACCATCTTTTTTGCCAGCACAAAAGCTTTACCCACCGTTTCCTCCGGCAGCTGATAGAGATTATCCGCATGTTCCTTCGGAAGAATCAACGCATGTCCCCTAGTAGCCGGCGCCGCATCCAAAATCACCCTAAATGTCTCATCCTCATAGATACTTCTGGTGGGAATCACTCCATTGGCAAGTTTGCAAAAAATACAATCCTCTTTTTTCATCTGAATCAACCTCATTCCTTTCCTGTTCTCTGCATATGATATTTTCATATTAATCCCATGCATATCGCTAGCCCTGCTTGCGATATTGCTCAAATAGAGACATGCTACTCGCCGAAAGCAAACAGGTTATCTAACATTCGCAGTACCCGGAAGTTACCTTTCATCTTCATGGCTCCTGACATAAACGCCCTCTGAAAAGACATCCGTCCCGCTATAATCTCATCAATCAGATTTGATGCGGCAGTTACTTCCACATCCGGTTCCTCCAAAGTGCCATAATAACATTCCAGCCTGGAGCCTTCTACCTGAATCACCAGCGGATCCCTTTTTTCATCCAGCTTCAGTACATAGGCTGCCGTAAAGCCGGACTGAGGTTTGAAGGCTTTATGAAATTGCTGGGGATAAAGATCCTGCTGACCGCTGTCCTTAACGCTTAGCATATCCCTGAACATACTTGCCAGTTCCTGAATATCCTCCTTCTGGCGCTGCACATAGCTGTCATCCGATACATACTGGGACAGCTGCTCCGATTCCTGCGGCGTCAAATCCACATTCCGGGTGATAGCCACTGTCTTTTTTACCGCCAGATTGCTGGCAGGAAAACTGGGAAGCTTTTGATTTATGGTTCGATACAAATTCTCTGCTTTCTTTTCAATAATAGTCAGATATTCCTGATTCATCTCCAACGTTACCGTATTAGCGATATAACCGCATATACCGCTGCAGGGCTGTCCCCCCAACACCTCCCAGGCAGTAGAAAGCTGCTGCTTTCCTTCCCGCTCTCCATAGGTGGTTGACATCACAACCGGACACATATACAGTCTGGCAATCTTTTCCTTATCCCCATAAAGCCAGCAGGCATCCAGAAACTGATACATATAACCGCCGATGCCATACCACTCCACCGTGCTGGCAAGAATGATACCGTCTGCATCCTTGAAGGTCTGGGGCAATGTAGCAATCGTATTTTTACATTCATGCAGATTGTATTGTGTTACCTTTACCCGCAGCTCCTCCAGTACCTCCCTCATTTTATTAATCACATATAAGGTGGGATCGTCAATTAAGCCCCGACCGCCATAATAGATATTGATGTTCACCTTTTCCTCCGTTATCCGCACCCTTCTCTATCTTTTGAGAATGCGTCTGCATATGCTTAATACCATACCCAACAAAAAGCCCGCCAACAATCCGCCAATATGAGCCATATTGTCCACATTGCCTCCCGTAAAGCCGCTGTATAAGGATAAACAGATCATCAGTACCACTCTTGCGGGGGTTACATTTATCAATTTTCTGCGGGTGAACAACACCAACGCCAGCAGCAGTCCATCCAACCCGAAAATCGCACCGCTGGCTCCCAGAGAAACAACCCATTCCATATTTACCACTTTATAGGCAAGAGAAAGCAGATTCCCTCCTATACCGGAGACCAGGTAAATCACCAAAAACGGGATATGACCGATCTCCTTTTCAATCATCGCCCCCATAAAAAGCAGAATGATCATATTGTTGAACAGATGGTTTACATCCGCATGCAAAAACATGGACCATATGATTCTGGCATATTCACCATGCACAATAATTTCATATGCGCTCAGGCATCCCCGGTCATACAGAACATTTCCCGGCAGCTGACAAAGCAGATAAATCAACACATTGGAGGCCACCAGCACAATACTTATGAATGGTAACTCTTTTCCTTTTCTGATATTGACATTCATAGTTATTCCTCTGTTTATCCATATAGAAAACTGTACCACTCTTTGCCCCTATTCGTCAACGGAAAATATATTCCACCTTTCCAAAGCGAAGTTCATCATTTTTTTCCAGCCTGCGCTTTTCATATGGCTGCATCCGCAGGCCATTCTTGAATGTACCATTGGTGGAATTGAGATCCTCCAGATAGATATTCCCGTTTTCCTCCAGAATCCGTGCATGGATCCGGCTGACAGACCGGTCTCCCAGCACATAGTCCACTTCCTCTTTCTTTTTCCCAATTACAAAAGGAAGCTTCTCTATCTGCACGGCCAGTTCCCCATTATCCCGGTAAAGCCCCCTAATTTGTTCCCGCTGATCCTCCATATATACGGTCTTGCCGTATTCTTCCTCCCGTCCGGTATCATAAGCAATCTCTTCGCAGACAGCGCCCATTGTCTGCACACTCACCTGTCGCTGAAGAATTTCGCGATAGGACGAGGGCTCCTGTTTTTTCCTGTGCCCTTCCAGAAAGGACAGGATGCCCTTCCTTCTGACTGCGGGCTCCGGCTTCGCTAAAGCTACGGGCATCTGTGTAACTGGGTTCTCCTGCTCCGGCGCAGGTTCAGATGATGCGGAAGACTGCTCATACTTTTCCTTTACAACTAAAAATTTTTCAAGTAATCGTCCATCCAGACATGCCTCTCCTGCCGTATCATACTGTTCATGCAGACCATACACAAATTCTACCAGCGCTTCATCCTCATAATCAATATGCTCTACCCAGAAATTCAACAGCTTTTTCAATCCGTTTTCCCCATTATAATAAGGTATGTATAAAAAGTAGAAATCATTTTTTTCCAGATCCTGATAAATATGCTCCGGACTCCAGATCACATTGCGCTCTTCCAACAGATACCTTCCCAATTCCTGCCGCATCCGCTCCATTCCCCACAGAAAGTCTTTCATCCAATTCCGGTTAATCTTGTGTATCTCAAACAACTGGGACATACTCTGTGTTGACGAAATATCATAATATAAAAAGGCCTCTCCATTCATGTATCTCAGGCTGCAGGGCAGCAAATATCGAATACCGCCCCGATTTAGAATGCAGTACTGATAACGGTTTTCCTCCGGCCTCTCCCGCAGCAGCACCCTCACGTAATTACAATTCAGATTCCTGACATACTCTGCTTGCAATGCATTTTTCTCTTCCTGTAATTCAGTCCTGTTCATCCTCATCCTCCTTTATGCGCCATCCGGCCAACATGCGTGCCAATGAAGTCCGATCCCATGTGTACAGACAGTATACTGCCTCCAGACGGTGCTCTCCGCCTGCATTACCAAGAAAATCATACATCGGCACAGTATATAATCCTTCCGCTTTGAGCCGAATCTGTTGTCCCTGTATGGTAAAATGAGGAAGCTGAGGCTGCAGCCACAAATATTTCTCTCTGTCCCATAAGGCCGTTAATTCCTGCAGATATGCTAACTGCTGCTGAGGCGTACCCGAATCGCCGCTGACCTTAAGCAGCATTGCCGCCATATCCTGTTCCAGCAGACATCTGTCATACTGCAAAAATAGCATGGCAATCAAAAACACATATACACTCATCACTATGGGCAGCACCAGCGCCGCCTCGACCGTAAAGTACCCTTCCATTTCTCTCTGATTTTTCATACTACTCCCCATGCATATCATATCGCAAGTCCCGCTTGCGATACTGCTCAAATAGAAGCTCCCGCAAGGCGAAACACCGTCACGATCATTGTCCCCATACAGAGAAAGGGAACAAATGGGATCCGGCTGTTTCCCTTGACTTTCCGCAGCAAAAGCAGTACTGCGCTGATCAAAAAAATACCAAGCAGAGCAATCCCCAGTCCCAGCAGGCAATCAACCCATCCCAGCAAATTTCCCATAATCATGATTTCCCACCCGTCTCCGCAGCCCACCTGTCCCCTGGTGGCTTTTGCCAGCAGCAATACTGCTGTTCCCGGTATCAGCCCCAAAATAAACGCTGTCCACAGCTGGTCTGTAAGCAGAACCTCTCCCATGGCCCAGAACCCGGAGAATATAGCCCCCGCAGCAAG
>CALWLO010000147.1 GCA_944381545.1 uncultured Acetatifactor sp.
CCCCCTAATATGGTTGCGCCTGCGCCAATCAGCTCCTGCATCTCTGCGACAAAGACATCGCAGTCCATATCATAGACCGTAGTGCCCTGGCTGTCCACCGCCGGCAGGCCTGCATTGGGCTTGGCGATCAGCGGAAGACGGCTGACCTGAGCCATGGTTTCCACGATTTCTCTCATTTTCGCCGGGCCTGTGGAACAGTTGACGCCGATGGCATCCGCTCCCAGGCTCTCCAGCACGATGGCCGCCGTCCGGGCATCGGTGCCGAATAGGGTACGCCCATCTGCTTCAAAGGTCATAGTCACCATAACCGGCAGACGGCTGACCTCTTTTGCGGCGATCAGGGCCGCCCTGCTCTCCCCCAGGCTCATCATGGTCTCCACCACCAGAAGGTCTGCCCCGGCGGCTTCCATCAGACGGATCTGTTCTTTATATACGTCAATCAGCGTCTCCAGCTCCATGGTGCCCATGGGACGCAGCTGCTGTCCTGTCATGGTCAAGTCCCCTGCCACCAGAGCTTTATCTCCTGCCGCTTGCCGGGAAAGCGCCACCAGTTTGCGGATCATCTCCTCCCGGCGGTCCTGCAGCCCATACTCCGCCAGCTTGATCCGGTTAGCGGTAAAGGTAGGCGCATAGAGGATATTGCTGCCCGCCTCCACATAAGCTCTCTGGAGTTCCAGGAGTACCTCCGGATGCTCTAAGATCCACTGCTCGGGGCACACTCCCGAGCGCATCCCCTTTTGCATCAGATTGGAGCCTGTTGCTCCGTCCAGCAAAATGTATTGCTCCTTACAAAATTCTCTAAACTGCTGCTTAGTCATCTCAAACCTTCCTCGTTTCCTGTCTCATATGCTAAAAAAGAAACGAGCAATCCATCCCGGCAAACTGCCGGATGGTCTTAAAACCCGCTTCTTTTCTACTAAATTATAGGGCAATGAGCACTCACCGTCAAGTATTTCTTAAGATTTTTAAAAGTAACCCGGAAGGAGTTGTCTGTTCTATGAATTTATGCTAAATTAATTTATGATGTCAGGGTCAAAAGGTCTAAACCCACATGAGCCTGCTCATAGCGTCATTTATGATGATTTTTGACAAGGCATAATCGTGACTTTTATATAAAAACCGGAGGAACTTCCCTGTGAAAAGAAAATTACTGCTGACGGCAGCCTGTATGTTGCTCCTGACCGGCTGCGGCCAGGATCCCATAGAAGCGAAATTTAACAGTGAGATCAGCGACTTTTGCGAAAGCGTATCCGATCTGGGACAGAAAATTGACGCCATAAATATAGAAGCCGAGGAACAGAGCATCCGCTACGCCACCTCTGATCTGCTTACCTACCTGGACGAGCTGGAGGTGGAGTTTATGAAGTTTTCCAACATCGACTTTCCTGAAGAATTTGATTATCTGGAGGATATGGCCGATGAAGCCGGATCCTACATGACGGAAGCCGTGGCCTCCTATCACAAGGCCTATGAGGATGCCTATAACCAGAGCATGGAAGAATATGCCCGCGAGAACTATTCCCGGGCCTGTAAGCGCATGCAGGTCATCCTGTCCCTGCTCAGGGGAGAGGATATCCAAGATACGGATCTGACGATCCAGTAAAGCACGGTTGCTTTTTTGACGATTTGTGAAAAAGATATTGCATTATTCCATCTTTTCCATTATAATGGATACAAAATATTAAATACATAGGAGGGTATGTAGAATGACCAAGAAAGCAACGGGTATTGTGGCTTATATTACCTTGATCGGCTGGTTAGTTGCATTTTTTGCAGGAGACAGGGAGGGGGCTAAGTTCCATCTGAATCAGGCGCTGGTTCTGATTATCGCTAATGTTATCTGTACAATTTTAGGATATATTCCTATTGTAAGGTATGTGGTATGGATCATCAATATTTTTCTGTTTGTATGCTGGATCATCGGTTTGGTGGCAGCCTGCAAGGAAGAAGAAAAGCAGATTCCGCTGATCGGTGGGATCCAGATTCTGAAGTAATGATTATTCATGAATTACCCGAATGACAATTAGGAG
The DNA here is from genome assembly GCA_944381545.1 of uncultured Acetatifactor sp. Taxonomy (GTDB): domain Bacteria; phylum Bacillota; class Clostridia; order Lachnospirales; family Lachnospiraceae; genus Acetatifactor. The sequence goes on from CALWLO010000147.1 coordinate 2,031, forward strand.
CGCATTGCTTAATGCGCTCCTTTTGCAGAGGAGGAACAAGTGCATGTATTATTGTAAAAACTGCGGTGAACCCTATATGACTGATGAAGCCGTGATGTGTGTGAGATGCGGTGTGGGAAAAGGACTCGGTTCTAACTATTGTCACAGCTGCGGCAAGCCGGTAACGCCGGATACGGCGATCTGCCTGAACTGCGGCGTACCCTGCAATCCCCCTTCGTCCGCAAATGCGAAATCAAAGATTGCCGCTGGCCTGCTGGGAATATTCTTAGGTCAGTTCGGCGTACATAATTTCTATCTGGGCTACACCCAGAAGGCGGTCATTCAGCTGGTGCTGACCATTGTCGGTTATATACTCTGCTGTGTGATTATCGGTATTTTTTTTGTTATGGCCACATCCATCTGGGGATTGGTAGAAGGTATCATGATCCTGGTGGGTAAAATAAATGTAGACGGTAATGGCATACCGTTAACAGATTGATTATGAGGAGGACTAAAATGGACGATCAAAACTTACAAAACAACTCTTATGAGCAGCAGACAGGCAATCCTGCGGATGTGAATGCCACTACCAATGCATTCGGCATGGGCGAACCCCCTGTTGCTCCCGAGCAGCCTGTATATAATAATGTATACGAGCAGCCTGTTGCTCCCGAGCAGCCTCAGAAGACCGACACCCTGGCTATCGTAGCCCTGATTCTGGGTATTGCTGCCATCGTATTTGGCTGCTGCATTACCTATCTGGGCATTGCATTAGGTATTGGCGGTATCATCTGTTCCGTGATGTCTAAGAAAAAGCAGAAAAGCGGCATGGCTACCGCCGGTATGGTTTGTTCCATTATCGGTATTGTACTTGCCTTGATCTGGATCATCGGCAGTGTGGCTATCATGGGCATGCTGGCAGCTTCAGGCATCGACCTCTCTTCCTTGATGTAGCTCCATGAACAGCAAGCGATCACTGGAAGACAATTTATTTATTCTGGGAAGTATTTTCCTCGGCATAAGCATTGTGGCAGGAGCACTTTTTACCTATGTGCTCCTGCCACATATTTCCTTACCGGACTGTGTGCTGTATACCTATTTCGGTCTTTACTGTCCCGGATGCGGCGGCACCCGAGCCTTGAGCAGTCTGCTCCATGGGCATCTGCTCAAAGCATTTTGGTATCATCCCCTGGTGCCTTATTCTGCCTTTCTATACAGCGTCTTTATGCTGACTCACGGGATGGCCAGGCTCACTCATAACCGCTATTTTCATGGACTGAAATTCCGAAACTGGTATCTCTATGCAGCGATCGGAATTGTGGGGATAAACTGGATCCTGAAGAACGTTCTTCTGCTCTGCTTTGGGATCAGTATATGATATAATGACCTTATTCATGATTTACTGATTTCTCTGATCCTTTTTCCGCAGCAGAGCGGAGGTGTCCAGGGTCTGGGAATCCTGTCCCTGCTCTGGTTTTTCCGGCTTTTTCCGCTTCTTTCTGCTGACAGGGGCATTCCTATTCTCCGTAATCTCCGGCTCCTTGGGGGAATCCGAAGCGGCTTCCCTCTCCGGTCTCGCTTCCCCGCCCGGCAATGTGCCGCTGTTATCCTTTCCTTTTCCCAGCATCCTCTGTTTACGCACCATATGATATAGCTTCGTATCCTGAGGCAGGAAATGGAATCTGCGCACTGCAATATCCAGGACAAACCACAGAATCGCCAGCAGGATCAGCCACTTCGCCAGCTCATACTGCTCTCTTGCCTGGCTTTTTCTCTGCTGCCAAATATTTTCCTGAAGATCCGTCATTGCCCCATAGCGCTCTATAAAATTCGTAAATGCAGCCGTACTCACTCCGAATTTGTATTCATCCGAGTACTGCACCGCAGCCGCAGTGGTCACCGCATTGGTAATCGATCCGTTATCCACACGCCGTACACTCAGGCTGTAGAGTCCTGTCATATCCATATCCAGTCTGGCCTCATAGCTCCCAGGCGCCGTGGCCTGCAGCGGCGCAGTATGGGTATTTCCTTCGGGATCCGTGTACACTGCCTCCACCCGGGTCTGCTCATCATAGTCCAACGCATGATAGCGGATATTGGCAGCTCCGCCCGCCGTCACCACATCCACCGAGTCTTCGCCGATTGCCGCATTGCCTGCACTGTAATCCAAAATACGCTTCCAGAGCTGCACATAATCGCTTTCCCCGGCAAAGCCTGCCGTCCACTGATTGGTCACATCCGTATTCCATGCCGCCGTATGCCCCAAGCCATACTGCATGACCGTGAGCACTGGATCATCCTTTTCCGAAGAAATCAGCACAGTAGCTGTGTTTTTCGGTGTGGCGCTGACATATCCATAAATACTGGGCCACCCTTCGGCAAAAAGATCCCTTGTGATCTCATTGCTGCTGTTGACTGCCAGCTGAAATACACCGTTCTGCAGATAGGTATCTCCGCTTAAAAATACCTCCTGGGCAAATATCTTAGGGATATCGGAGGCAATATCGGAATAGTAATAACGTCCCCCGCAGCCCTTTGCAATCTGCTCTAAGAGCCTTGTATCCGAGCCGTCTCCCACAGCAACCGTGGACAGGGTAACATCCGCATCGTTATAGGCGGCAATGATATCGTTAAAATTACTGCTCTCGCCCTGCCCATCTGTCAAAAGGATCACATGGCGGATACTGACGTCCTCACAGGCTGTCACTCCGCTTAACGCCGCCTGAAGCGCAGGTTTTATTGTTGTTCCGCCTCCCTCCGCTATGGTCTCGATCTGGGTCTTTATCGCTTCCTTGTCAGAGGCGGGAGTCGGCTCCACTACCCAGCTGTAGGTATCATCAAAGGTGATTACGCCCACATAGTCGTTGCTTCTCATCTGATCTACTGCTGTTTCTGCAGCTGTGATAGCCAGATCCAGATTGGTGGCGCCGTCTCCTGCATCCATGCTCATGCTTCCGGAATGATCAATTACCATGATCATGGCCGTTCCGGGAATCTCATTCACCCCCCGCAGTTCCATATCTACCGGAAGCACTTGCTCTAATACGCTCTCCCGATAGCCGCCGAGGGCAAAGCTGTCATCACCGCCGCAGCAGACCAGGCCGCAGCCGTAATCCTTCACATAAGTCTCGATATTTGCCAGAAAGCCCTCCGGGAGATCCGACAGATATACATTCTCCAATACAATACTTTTGAATTCCAACATATCCTGTAGCGAATCCGGCGCATTGATGGCAGATACTCTCTGATAATTGCAGTTGGCACTGCGAAGCAAATTTTCGAACTGGCTGCTGTCCTCATTCATACCGGATACCAGCAGCACCTTGGGCACACTGTCCACTACCGAATACGCAAAATAGCGGTTATTCTCCTCACAGGTATCCCCGGCGGCAGACACCCTGACCTCAAAGCTCTCAATATTTTCTCCCATGACCTGCTGGCGGAACTGGAACTGATTCTCCCCCCGGCTCAGATGCACATCATAGCTCTGCATCTGCATCGACCCCATCCAGATCTGGATCTGTGCATCGGTCTCATAATTGCTGTCCACATTTACTGTCATGGAGTAGGCATCCCCCTGATAGAGATAGCTGGGCAGCTCCACATTGTCTATATAGACATCCGGCTCCTGGCTCGTCTCATATACATATGCCAGAAGCTCCACGTTTCTGGAAGCCAGGGCAGAGGCCGTATTGACAATTGATCCCTTTGTCTCCTTGCCGTCAGTGAGTATGACCAACCTTCCTGCACCTTCCGGCGGAAGCATAGACAATGCTCTGAACATGGCATCTTCAAAATTTGTCGCCGTTTTATCCGGCAGGGACATGATCTGTGAGAAATGATCCTCCGTTGTCAGAAATTGTTCCACCAGGGAATTTTTGCCAAAGGTAACGATTCCGTACTGATTATCTCCCGGCATCTCTTGCAGAACCTCATCCAGATGTGCTTCTATTGCCGGAAGGTTCTGTTCGTTGCTGCCTGACAGATCTACCAGAAAAACAGTGGTATTGACGCCGCTGCGCTTATTTACCGTTACCCCCAGCAGTGACAGCAGAATCATGGCTGCACAGATCAGGCGCAGGGCCAGATAGAATCTGCTGTAATGACGCATCTGCCGCACATATAATACCCATTCTGCCGCCATCAATATCAGTACCAGCACCAGCAGCAGGTTTCTCAGCTGCTTTTTCACCAGCCGGCTGCTGTATTCATTATCCCCGACGGTTCCCTCCGCCACCAGCTGTCCATCCGACTCCTTTCCTGTGTCAAAGCGCACCACATACTGTTCTGTAAAATCACCCGCCTGTATTTCATACAGACCTGCTTTAGCCGTCTGGGCAGTCAGCGTACCTACGTCAAACTCTGCCTGGGGATGAAATGATACCGTATCACCCGCCATATAGATCTGCTCTGCCAGAAGAGAGGTATCCCCCAGATAACCAAG
>CALWLO010000148.1 GCA_944381545.1 uncultured Acetatifactor sp.
ACAAAAGGAAAACACAATATCCCTGGCGGTCAGGCTTTGACGCCTGTCCATCCGCATATCCAAAGGACTGTCAAAGCGATAGGAAAAGCCCCTCTCCTGCGTGTCCAGCTGATAGGAGGAAACGCCCAGATCCAACAGAATACCGTCCACCTGTGTGACCCCCCGGTCAAGCAGTGCGGCTTGGGCATTAGCATAATTGCTGCGGATCAGCGTTACTTTGTCTGAAAAAGCCGCCAGGCGCTCCCCCGCAGCCGCAATCGCCGCATCGTCCTGGTCAATTCCGTAGAAATGCCCCTGCTGCAGACGGCTGCATACCTCCCAGGCATGTCCCCCTCCGCCCAGCGTACCGTCAAGGTAGCTTCCGTCAGGCCTGATATTCAGATACTCAATGGTCTCCCGCAGCATGACGGAATAATGCTTAAATTCCATTAGAATCCCCTATCCTGCTAAATCTTAACCCTTCAGCCCTCGTTAAATCGTTAATCCCAGGCTCTCCATGGCGGCTGCAATGTCATCCATATTGCTGTCCGCATCCATATTCTCCCAGTTCTCACGGCTCCAGATTTCAATACGGCTGCCCACACCCACCAGTACCACATCCTTTTCCAGCCCTGCAAAGTCCCGCAGATTTGCCGGAAGAAGGATCCTTCCCTGTTTATCTACTTCCACCTGGGCCGCACCGGCCAGGAAGAATCTTGCAAATTTTCTTGCTTCTTTATTAATCAGCGGCAGTGAAGTCAGTTTCTGTTCAAAAGCGCTCCAATCCTCATTGGCATATACAAATAAGCAGCCATCCATACCCTTTGTTACCACAAATTCTTCTCCTAACTGGTCTCTGAACTTGGAGGGAATGATCAACCTGCCTTTCGTATCGATCGTATGATTGTATTCGCTCATGAACATCTGCAATCACCGCCCTTACACCGGAAAATCCGGCTCAAAAGTGGTCTGCCACGGAAAAGGGGAATTCGTAGGCTTCAAATTTACCACTTTGCACCACTTGCTACCACTTTCCACCACTTTTGAACTAATTCTAACCCAAAAACGAAGATCTTGCAATAGAAATCAGAGAATTTTTTTATCTTTTCTTAAGAATTTTGGCATAGAAAAAGCGCCTTTTCTCACGAAAAAACGCCTTTTCCAACATCTTGTATATTCATTTTTGGATACCACAATTTATGGTTTTGAGACTTTCGCAGACTTCCTCCGTCTTACACCTCTCTCCGGGCGCCACTCTTTCTGTGCAGCCAGATCCGTATACCGATATCCGCTGCCGCTGCCGCAAAAAAGAGGATCAGACCCAGCATCTGGGATACGGCAATATTCGTGCCGAAGAGCTTCAGCTGATCGGTGCGGATTCCCTCTACAAAAAAGCGTATGATTCCGTAGCCGCCCAGATACAGCAGACAAATCTCCCCCTCAAATCTTTTATGCCGCAAATACAGCAGTATCACAACGAGCAGGAGCAGATTCAGGCCGCTTTCATAGAGGAAGGTAGGATGTACCTGGATATAATTGGTGCCCTCTGCAATATGTGCGGCAATATTCTCGGTAATATCCGTCCGATCCCGTACTGCCTCTATGGGAATCCGCATGGCCAGAAGCCCGTCCGTATACTCTCCGAACACTTCCCGGTTAGTAAAGTTTCCCCACCGGCCGATGATCTGCCCCAGCAATAGCCCGGCCATGGCTGTATCTCCCATCTGCCTCGGATTCTTTTTCCTGATCCGGCACCAGATCAGCAGAGTCGTAAACGCTGCGATCACCCCGCCGTAGATAGCCATGCCGCCGTTTCGCACATGGAAAATCTCCAGCAGATTGTCCTTATAGGAATCCCATTCAAATACCACATAATAGATTCTGGCGCCAATCAGACCGAAGATAATCCCGTAGATAGCAAAATCCCAATAATCATCTGGGTTCTGCCCCGTCCTTTTAGCCAGATGCGCTACTATGCCGATCCCCAAAAGCATCCCTATGGCTATGAAAACGCCATACAGCGAAATATAGAATCCGAATAGGGTAAAGCCCTGGGGAACATCCTTCAGATAAAGTCCCAGATTGGGAAATGCAATATCGCCTATATCCATAATATCCTGCATCATCTATTTCCTTTCCTGATTATACATTGAATCGAAACAGGATCACATCACCGTCCTTTACCACGTAATCCTTTCCTTCCATCCCTACCAGGCCTTTTTCCCTGGCTGCGGCAAGAGAACCCTGTTCCAGCAAATCCTTATAATTCACCACTTCCGCCTTGATAAAACCTCTCTCAAAATCAGAGTGGATCTTGCCTGCAGCCTGGGGCGCCTTAGTCCCGATCCTGATCGTCCATGCCCTGGTCTCATCCTCGCCCGCTGTCAGAAAGCTCATCAGCCCCAGCAGACGGTAGCTGGCGGCAATCAGCTTATCCAGTCCCGACTGGGCAATTCCCAGATCCTCCAGGAACATTGCCTTTTCTTCCTCATCCAGTTCCGCAATCTCCTGCTCGATCTGGGCACAGATCACAAATACCTCGCTCTTTTCTCCCGCAGCAAACTGACGTACTGCATTGACATGGGGGTTGGAAGCGCCGTCATCCGCCAGATCCTCCTCTGCCACATTGGCCGCATAGATCACCGGCTTATAGGTCAGCAGGTTATAGGAGCGCATCAGCTCCAGCTCGTCCTCATCCTCTATCGCCATGCTCTTAGCCATCTTCCCGCTTTCCAGATGGTTCTTGATCCGCACCAGCAGGGCCTCTTCTTTGGCCAGGGTCTTGTCCATCCGTGCAGCCTTGGCCACCTTGGCATAGCGCCTCTCCAGAATCTCCAGATCGGAAAATATCAGCTCCAGATTGATGGTCTCCACATCCCGCATAGGATCCACACTGCCTTCCACATGGATCACATTTGTATCCTCAAAGCAGCGCACCACATGGACAATGGCGTCCACCTCCCGGATATTGCTTAAAAACTGGTTGCCCAATCCTTCCCCTTTGGAAGCCCCCTTTACCAATCCTGCGATGTCCACAAACTCTATCACCGCAGGAGTCACCTTTTTCGAGTGATACATATCCCCCAGTAACTTCAGTCTCTCATCCGGCACTGCCACGATCCCCACATTGGGGTCAATGGTACAAAAGGGATAGTTGGCAGGTTCCGCCCGTGCCTTTGTCAGGGAATTAGATGAGGTGCTCTTTCCCACGTTGGGAAGTCCTACGATATCTAGTTTCATTTTTCTTTCCATCCTTTCTTAGGTTTTTTCTATCGGTACACCGGTTTCTTTGCTTTCAGCTCCTCATACAGCAGGCAGTAGTTCTCATACCGCAGCGGGCTGATCCTGCCCTGATCCAAGGCCCTTTTAACGCCGCATACCGGCTCCGCCGTATGGGAACAGCCGCTGTAGCGGCAATCTGCCTCATAGCTGGCAAACTCCGGGTAATACGCCGCCAGCTCTTCCTTTTCCAGATCAAAAAGCCCCAGGGAACTGAAGCCCGGCGTATCCAGGATATAAGTGTTCTCCTCCAGGGCGATAAGTTCGGAGTGCCTGGTGGTGTGTTTTCCTCTCTCGATTTTCCTGCTGATCTCTCCCGTCTCCATGACAATGCCGGACTGTAGGCAATTCACCAGAGAGGATTTCCCCACCCCGCTGGGACCGGCCACCGTAGTGGTCTTTCCTCTCAGTAGATTCTGCAGTTCCTCTATTCCCTGCTTCCGGTCTGCACTCACCGTCAATGTCTCATAGCCGCAGGATCTGTAAATACCGGCATATTCCCGCCCTTTTCCTTCCTGATCCAGATCCAGCTTATTCAGGCAGATTATACAGGGAAGCTTCTGCTGCTCCATCATAATCAGGAAACGATCCAGCAGATTAAAATTCGGCTGGGGATGGGAAATGGCAAAAATGATCATTGCCTGATCCACATTGGCCACAGCAGGCCGCACCAGCTGACTGGATCTGGGCAGAAGCCTGGAGATATTGCCCGTATGCTCCGCCTCATCCAGCACATCAATCTCCGCATCATCCCCTACCAGAGGCTTTACCTGCTCCTTTCTGAAGATTCCCTTGGCCTTACACTCATAAGTTCCCCTGCCCGGTACATGCACGTAGTAAAAGCCTGCGATTCCTTTTATGATTTTCCCCTGCATATACAAAAGCCCTTCCTATTCCTGTGCAAACTCAATCCTCCGCTCTATAGATTTACTCTCTGTCACACCGTCCACCGTTACCGTATAGGTCAGGGTAATCGTTCCCCACTGGGAATTGATCCCTTGAATGTTCACCGCCTGGGGGAATGTGCTGGTATTCATATCTACCAATACCTTCCCGCTGTCCGCCACCATAGTGATATGCACCTCGCTGCCGGAGGGATAGTCCGGAGCCTCGCTGACGGTGGGAGCCTCAATGATGGCATTGCACTTATAGGTAGCCTCGCTCTTGCCCAGACTGACATTAATTTCAATGATGGAACCCGGATCCAGGAAAGTTCCCTCTGAAAAATTCTGGTAGCAGACCTGCCCCTCAGGTACGGTTTCGCTGTATACTTCTCCTATTGATTTGAGGATCATGCCGTTTTCATGGATCCATTCCTCGGCTTCGATCTGCTCCCAGCCGATCATGTTGGGCATCGCAATTTTATTGCTTTCCACACCCAGACTCACATTCAGATTGATCACGGAGCCCTTGGAGACAGTCTCGCCGCCCGCCGGACTCTGACTGATCACCCTGCCCTTTTCCACCGTAGCGGAATAGCTTTCGGTACGGCTTACCGTAAACCCTTCCATCGTAATCTTATTATAGGCTTCTTCATAGGTCAGTCCCTCCACCTCCGGCACATCTACCGCACCGGCTCCGGCGCTGACCGTCAGAACCACAGTGGAGTTTACCTCCACCTCATCGCCTGACAGTATATCCGTACTGATGACTGTATTCTCCTCATAAATGTCGGACTCCACCATGGATACTTCCGGAACCAGGCCGATGCGCACGATCTCCTTCTTGGCATCCTCCACATTCCAGCCCAGCACATCCACCATCTGCACCGTCAGCGTATCATCGGGGCTGCTACTGCTTCCCTGAGAAGGATTCTCCGGCTGCATCACGCCGCTGCTCTCCCCGGTTTCCGTACCGATCTTATTTCCGATATCATCCACACTCATAATGCCCAAAATCTTTCCCGCCAGCACCAGTATGATTACACAGATGATCACTCCGGCAATGACAGCAAGCAGGGTAGTCACCTTCTCCATCCTGCCGTCCCCTGCATCATAATCATCCTCTTCCTCATATTCCTCCTCCCCATACTCCTCATTCTGGGGAGGTCTGGTATACCGGGAATTCAGCCGCATCTGCTCCTCATAGTCATCCCGGTGCTGGGATTTTCTCTTGATCTGGCTCATCTCCTCCTGAGAGATTGCCCGGGTACTGGCTTCTTCATCCATATCCCTGGCTACCACAAAATCCTCATCCGGGCTGATCAGCGACTGCTTTAAATCTGCAATTACCTCCGCCATATTCTGATACCGTCTGTCAGGGGATTTCTGACAGCACTTCAGCACGATTGCCTCCACGCTGCCTGGGATCTCCGGCACATATTCCTTGGGGGAAACCATCTCCTCCTGAATATGCTTGATGGCAATGGCTACCGTAGTCTCCCCGTTAAAAGGAACACGCCCCGTCAGCATTTCAAACAGGGTAATTCCCAGGGAATAAATGTCGCTCTTTTCATCGCTGTAGCCGCCTCTGGCCTGTTCCGGGGAAGTATAATGGACAGACCCCATCACATTGGAAGTAATGGTATTGCTGGTGGCTGCCTTGGCAATACCGAAATCCGTCACTTTTACCTTGCCGTCCCGGGAAATGATGATATTTTGCGGCTTGATATCTCTGTGTATAATATGGTTGTTATGTGCCGCTTCAATGCCCATGCTGACCTGGATGGCAATGCTGACGGCCTCCTTGTAGGATAATCTGGCCTTACGCTCAATATATTTTTTGAGCGTAATACCCTCCACCAGCTCCATCACAATATAGTAAATGCCGCCCTCTTCCCCCACATCGTACACATTGACGATATTGGGATGCATAAGGCCTGCCGCCGCCTGGGCTTCGATCCGGAATTTGGATACAAAATTCTCATTCTCACTGAATTCCTGCTTCAGCACCTTCACTGCCACATAACGGTTCAGTTTATGACATTTCGCTTTATACACATCGGACATACCGCCCGTACCGATTTTTTCCAGTATTTCATAGCGGTCGCCTATCATCATTCCTATTTTAACCATGCCTCTTCTCCATTCTCTGCTCCCTTACTGCCTCTGTTTATGCCAGCGGCTCGATCAGCACCACAGCAATATTGTCCTTGCCGCCGTGGGCATTAGCCGCCTCGATCA
>CALWLO010000149.1 GCA_944381545.1 uncultured Acetatifactor sp.
TGTGAAGCCTTCGAAACGGCAGTAAAGACCAAGGATATCAAGAAGATCGCCCGTGCGGATGTGCAGCTTCATGACATTATTGTGCAGGCCACCGGCAATCAGCGTCTGGTGCAGCTGATCAATAATCTGTCAGAGCAGATGTACCGGTATCGTTTTGAATATATCAAGGATACCAGCCAGCATCAAAGACTGATCGAGGAGCATCGGATTATTTATGAAAGTATTGTAAAAAAAGACCGGGAAACGGCAAGTCAGGCGGCCCGGGTGCATATAGATAATCAGAAGAAAGCAATAATTGCGCAGATCCGCAGTGAAAAGACCGGGCGTTGACGGCTGTAGCTGTATAAAGAGGGCACAGAGGGGCAATAACTCTATATAGCGGTACTTCCGATAAGGGAAGATCACAGAATGGAGTATTGTATGAAAAGTCATTTGAAAATCAGAATTGCCCTGTGTACCTGTTTATATGCAAGCCTTTGGGGGCTGCTGTATCCGGAGCTGCTGGTGACCCCGGATACCTGCAGTATCGTGTATGAGGAAGAGACGATAGAGGAAGTGCTGACGGATACGGAAGAGTTTTCCGCCGGAGAACTGTATCAGGCATTGCTTAAGGCGAACCGGGAGCAGATCCGTTACCGTAGCAGGCTTCTGGAGCTTCTGGTGAAAATAACAGGAAAAGGGCAGGAATAATATCATGACGGTGGAATGGAATCATACAGATATAAATGCGCCCATCGGAGTGTTTGACTCCGGTGTGGGAGGGCTGACAGTGGCCCGAGAGATCATGCGGCAGATCCCCAATGAAAAAATCATTTATTTCGGAGACACGGCCAGGGTGCCCTATGGCAGCAAGTCCAGGGAGACAGTGACCCGCTTCTCTAAGCAGATCGTAAGGTTCCTGAGCACCTTTCAGGTAAAGACTATCGTGGTGGCCTGCAATACTGCCAGCGCCTATGCACTGGATGAACTAGAACGGGAGAGTGATATCCCGATGATCGGTGTGGTAAAGCCCGGAGCCAAAGCAGCCAGCGAGGTAACCCGCAATGGAAGGATCGGAGTGATCGCCACGGAAGCAACTATCGGCAGCAAGATCTATAATCAGTACATAACGGAGCTGAATAAGGATGTGACGATTTACGGGAAAGCCTGCCCTCTTTTTGTGCCCCTGGTGGAAGAGGGGCTTTGGGAAGATCCGGTGACGGATGAGATTGCCCAAAGGTATCTGTCGGAGCTGATTGATCTGGATATTGACACGCTGATTCTGGGCTGTACCCATTATCCGCTGATCCGTTCCACTCTCGGACGGATCATGGGAGAAAAGGTAACGCTGGTGAATCCTGCCTATGAAACAGCCAGGGAGCTGAAAGAGATGCTGGGAGAAAGGGGACTGCTCAATGACCATGCGCCGGCTCTGGGTGAAAACCAGTACCAGTTCTATGTCAGCGATACGGCGGATAAATTCAAGAATTTTGCCAATTCCATCATTAAATATGGAATTCTCTCAGCCAAAACCATTCATATTGAGGAATATTAATACTGCCGATATGCAGGGGGACAGATCATGCAGCAGAGCGTACAGATTCATTTTCAAAGCGTGCAGAGGCCGGTCATGATGGAGGGCAGGGATGGCGTATCCAGCCAGCATTGCCATCAGATAGGAACAAAGGCAGTGGGTGTATATTACCGCAAGGGGGACAGCCATTACTGCCTGTATGAGGAGCAGCCGGAGGGGTGGGAACAGCCCGCCAGAAGCATGCTGAAGTGGAAGGGGAATACGATAGAGCTGCAGAGAAGGGGGACGATGGCGGCCAGGATGGTATTTGAACCGGGCAATTCCTATTGTTATCCCTATCATACCCCCTACGGCGAACTGCTGATGGAGACGGAGACCCGAATGCTTGAGGTGCTGGAGAACCCTCAGGGAATCCTTCTTGTAGTGGAATACGGACTGAAGCTGGACGGACAGTGGGTATCGGAAAACCGTATGGAGATTCATATTCAATACATATAAAAAAGTGACCTGCAAAATACAGATCACTTTTCTGCTTATCAATGCCGTCACTTTAACGGTTTTGCTCCGGCCTTCTCCTGGGCCGAATTCCAAAGTCTTTTAAAGAAGCCTTTCTTCTTCTCTGGCTTTTTCTCCGTCTTGCCATGCAGACCCTTGACGTCCAGTACGTAGATACCGCTGATCACAGCCTTTACTTCCTTCTTCACCGGTACATGCTCAAAGATTTTCTCATCACAGATCAGGGACATGATCTGCGGCCCGATCTTGGCTTTAATAATGGGCATCTTGGAGTTGCGCATCAGCTTGGGGGTCTGGTCGATCACCATCTGGGGCAGCCCCGAATCCTTGATCTTCATGCGCTTCTTATCAATGATCAGCATGGACAGCGTCTGCTTGTTCTGCTGCAGCATTTCCTGCTGTTGCGCCTGCTTCTTCTGTGCTTTTTTGCCCAGGAAATATAATATTACCACCAGGGCGATAAGGACTAACAGGACAATAAGTATTACGATCTGATATGTTTTCACGGATAAAACCTCCCTATCTTGTTCGCTGCAACACACATTGTATCATTCTTTTATGATGAAATCAATCAACATTTCTGCTTTTTCATGATATTTTTAGAGATTTTCCGGAGCAAGTATGATATAATGACCTTATTCTGGGCAGGAGTAGAAAGCATTTGGCTCTGCCCGCAGTCCGCTGCGATGTCATGGAGGGAGACATATGGAAGTATTATGGAGTTATCTGCAGACGGCGGCTGACTTTCTCACAGGGCACCTGATCCTGTGGAATATGTTATTTGCCATTATCATTATTTTCTTTGAGCGGAAGGATCCCAGAAGCGTATGGGCATGGCTTCTGCTGCTGTATTTTATTCCTTTTCTGGGCTTTCTGTTTTATCTGCTGATTGGAACGGATATGCACAAGCGCAAGATGTTCCGGATGAAGGAAGTGGAGGACAGGCTGAATGAAGAGGTGCGGGGCCAGGAATATCAGCTGCTGAACCGCAGCACGGAGGAGGCGGACCTGGAGATTGACCGTTACAGAGACCTGATGATGTACAATCTGGTAAGCTCCGGGGCGGTTCTGACAGATGACAATGAGGTTGCCATCTATACCGACGGCAATGCCAAATTCGACGCTCTGATTGAGGACATGCGTCAGGCCAGGGATTTCATTCATATGGAGTATTATATTATTAAAAATGATGTGCTGTTCCAGCGGATCATAGAGGTACTCAGGCAGAAAGCGGCGGAAGGCGTGGAGGTACGCATCCTCTTTGACAGCATGGGATGCCGTACCGTGAAGAGCAAGCTTTGGAAGCAGCTGGGCAGCTGGGGCATTCAGACTGCAGAATTCTTCCCGGCGCTGCTTGGCAGACTGCAGCTGCGGGTCAATTACCGCAATCACCGTAAGATCGTGGTGATCGACAATCAGGTGGGGTATGTGGGCGGCTTCAATGTGGGAAAGGAGTATATCGGTCTGGATGAGAAATTCGGATATTGGCGGGATACCCATCTTCGAATACAGGGCAGCGCCATATTCGGTCTGCAGCTGCGTTTTATCCTGGACTGGAATTATGCAGCAGGACAAAATCTGTTTACCGACGGCCGCTATCTGGAGAATGTCTGCCGCGGTAGCGGGGAGGGCTGTAAGATACAGATCATCAGCAGCGGCCCGGATACTACCCAGAAACAGATCCGGGACAATTATCTGCGGCTGATACACAAGGCCAGACGAAGGATCAGCATACAGACGCCCTATTTTATTCCGGATGAATCGGTGATCAGCGCTTTGCTGATTGCCATCCGTTCCGGCGTGGAGGTGAGGATCATGATTCCCTGCAAGCCGGATCATCCCTTTGTATACTGGGCAACCTATTCCTATATAGGAGAAATGGTTATGGCCGGTGCAAAATGCTACACCTATGATAACGGTTTTCTGCACAGCAAGGGACTGATCGTGGATGAGGAGGTGCTGTGCTATGGTACCGCCAATATGGATATCCGCAGTTTCTCCCTGAATTTTGAGGTAAATGCAGTGATATACGACGCCCGTAAAGCGAAGGAGATGACGGATCGCTTTGAGGAGGATCTGAAGCATTGTACCCAGATTACACAGGAGGCCTATACCAGCCGCAGACTGATGATCCGTTTCAAGGAGCAGATGTGCCGTCTGCTTTCCCCGGTGTTGTAAAAAGATTACGGAAAGACTTTTAAAAAGGGACAAGTTGTGGTATATATGAGTATAATGCTGCGCATGAAACGCTTTTGATTTAGATGCGCAATATGTAAGGAAAGGAAAGTTTGGAAGAAAGCTATGAGAAAAAGAATTGCAATATTGCTGGCAGCGCTGATGGCGGCCGGGGTACTGGGCGGCTGCGGTGAGCAGACAGATGTTCTGAAGGATATGAAAGTAGAGAAATATGTGACGCTGGGGGAATACAAAGGGATCCCGGTGGAACTGGAGGCCGTAGCCGTGGATGAGAATGAGGAAGCGGAATTCATGAAAGAGCTGTATATGAGTTCCGTTACTGCGCAGCTGGGCGGTATTATGGATCGGGAAGTGATCTTGGGCGATACGGTAAATATTGATTATTCCGGGAAAAAGGATGGGGTGGCTTTTGATGGCGGTACAGCCAGCGGCGCTTTGCTGGAGATCGGGTCAGGCCGTTTTATTGAAGGCTTTGAAGAGGGACTGATCGGCGCTCTGCCCGGAGAGACTCGGGATCTGGAGCTGACCTTCCCGGAGTATTATGACAACCAAGAGCTTGCAGGGCAGGATGTGGTCTTTACGGTAACGGTGAACTTCATTTTGCCTACTGAATATAGTGATGAAGTGGTTAAAGCTCTGGGGGTTGAGGATATAGCCACAGTGGCGGATATGCAGCAGTTTGTGCATGAGTATATGCTGGCCAATGCTCAGGCCGCTTATGATAATACGCTGGAGAGCGGAGTCCTGAACGGATTTATGAATAATTGTGTGTTTGAGGAGATTCCGGAGAATATTCTGGAGAAGTACCGCAGCAATGTGCAGGCCAGTCTGGAGTCGGAAAGCGCTGCTTACGGTTTGGATCCGGATACCTATTGCTCCTATTTTTACGGCATGGATTCAGAGACCTTCCTGACCAACTATGCACAGGAGGCAGCGAAGCAGAGCCTGGCATTCCAGGCAGTGGCCAATGCAGAGAATTTGAATGTGACGGACGAGGAACTGCAGGAGATGCTGGAGGAGTACTCTTCTTTGGGCGGCTATGAAAGTGTGGAAGATTTTCTGGGCGAACTGGACAGGGAGGAGTACAGAGAGTATTTTATGTTTGAGAGGGTGCTGGACTTTCTGACAGAGAATGCCCAGATCACAGAGTATGAATCAGGGGAGGATATGCAAGATGAAACTGACAGATATTAAAGAGCTTTACCGCAATACGGCTGCTTATGCAGGCAGGGAGGTTACCATAGGCGGATGGGTGAGAAATAACCGGGACTCCAAAAATTTTGGATTTCTGGTGATCAATGACGGTACTTTTTTTGAACCGCTGCAGGTGGTATACAGTGACGGGCTGGACAATTTTGCAGAACTGTGCAGGATCAATGTGGGGGCAGCGCTGATTATCCGGGGCACTATCGTGGAGACCCCCGATGCCAAGCAGCCCTTTGAGATGCAGGCTCGGGAGGTAGTGGTGGAGGGACCCTCCAGTGCAGATTATCCGCTACAGAAAAAGCGTCACAGCTTTGAATATCTGCGCACCATTTCTCATCTGCGTCCCCGTACCAATACTTTCCAGGCGGTGTTTCGTGTTCGCTCCATGATCGCTTATGCGATCCACAGATTCTTTCAGGAGAGGGATTTTGTGTATGTGCATACTCCGCTGATTACCGGCAGCGATTGCGAGGGGGCGGGTGAGATGTTCCAGGTGACGACTCTGGATCTGAACAATATCCCCAAAACGGAGGACGGACAGATCGACTTTGGCCAGGATTTCTTCGGAAAGCCCACCAATCTGACGGTAAGCGGCCAGTTAAACGGCGAAACCTATGCCATGGCTTTCAAAAATATCTATACCTTTGGCCCCACTTTCCGGGCGGAGAACTCCAATACCACCCGGCATGCGGCGGAGTTCTGGATGATCGAGCCGGAGATGGCTTTTGCCGACCTGAAGGATGATATGATGCTTGCGGAAAGTATGTTAAAGTACGTGATCCGCTATGTGCTGGAAAATGCGCCACAGGAGATGGCTTTCTTTAACCAGTTTGTGGATAAGGGCCTGATCGAGAGGCTGAATCATGTGGTGGAATCCGATTTCGCCCATGTGACCTACACGGAGGCCATTGAGATCCTGGAAAAGCATAATGAGGAGTTTG
>CALWLO010000150.1 GCA_944381545.1 uncultured Acetatifactor sp.
GTACTGTTTTCTCTGCTCCTCTGTTACGTTTTCCTCCTTCAGCAGATTCACATAGGTGATAATGGCTGTCAGCGGCGTCTTCAGCTCATGGGATACGTTGGTAATCAGTTCCGTCTTCATGCGCTGGCTCTTTACCTCTTCTGCCACCGCTTTCTGAAACCCCTTTTCGATCCGGTAGATCTGCGGTTTAAAGGGTTCAAATATTCCCAGATGCTCCTCTATTTTCACCTCCAGATTGCCGTTGGCAATCTCATTGGTTGCCCGCAGCAGGATGCTGTATTTTTTTTGCAGGTCACTGATATATTTTTTCATGACAAAATAAAGCAGCAGTGTGTAGATGATCACACCAAACCAGCCCGCCACCCACATGGTGCAGAACAGCAGCACGATCACTGCGTTGATCAGCAGCAGCCGGATCACTTGTTTTCTGGTGTTTCTGGTAATATCCAGACTGACCAGCGTCTGATAATAACGCCGGATCCTTTCCCTGCACCAGCTTAAGATCCGGAAGATTACAATGCGCTGATGCAGATACCCTCTCACGCCCCGGATCCGCACCTCGCCGATACAGCCGCCCAGATATCCCGCCAGGAAGAACAGCCCTGCCATCAGCAGCAGATTTCCGCCATAAGAAAGAATGTCCCCCCAGGTCCACTGGTTTGCCCCATGCAGATAGAAATGGGGATTATGCTCCTGATACAGTAAGGTCGCCCATTCCACAACCCGGTTATACATTCCTGCGCATATCACGCACCCCAAAGCCACCGCTTCCGCCGGTATCCGGTAGAACTGTCTTTCTGAACGTTTTCCCTCCTCCCGGGGATTGGCGTAGAAAAAGCCCCAGAGAATGAGGGCGGCGCATATTCCCAAGTAAACGAGTCCAAGCTCCTGTGTCACATATTGCTCATAAATGACAGAAAACTGATTATAAGAGCGGCTTGCGTCAATCAGATTTTCCCACTGATTTTGCTTGATCCCATAGATGACCGTACAGTTTTCAGGGCCGCCGTAGCCCTGCACCGCATTCTCAAGCTGTGAAATCCAGTAGGAATCCCCATAACCGGTAAATTCCATTAACAGGTTTTCGGCCCCGATATAGGTCTCATACAGTCCTCTGCTGGCGCTGTCATAGAGCGTCCGGGCCAGCGTATCCGTATCGCTGTCCGCCGCTCCGCTGATCAGGACATTGCCGGCAGCATCATAGGTCATCTGGAACCAGACCCCATACTCCTCCACGGAAAACTGCTGTCCTAAGTCCGTCTGGAGGGTATTGGTGACAATGGTTCCCGTCTCATGATCCTGTATCCAGTAGTCAAAGCTGTTATAAGGGCTATTCTGCATTTCCTGGCTCAGGGCATTCAGTCTTTCTTCTATATAGGCATACACTTCTGCCACAGAATCCTGCATGCTCTCTTCCCAGAATTCGGCTATCTCCTGCTGTAGACTGCTGCTACCTTCCGTAATGCCGCTGCCATCCAGGTATTCCGCTGCATATTCGGCCATGCTGTCATTAATCTCCAGCTCCGTTCCGTCCCGCTGAGCATCTCCATAAAGCTGTCCATAGCTCAAATAAGTGCCGTTTACCGCATTATACAGATTTCGATACAGCACATAATTGTAACGGCTGAACAATTCCGTAGCCACCATCTCCGTTACAGAGGGTTTCTCCGACTGATGGATCCCGGGGATATCCATATAACGTACCAGCATAATCATGGCGCCGGCCAGGGACAGCACCGCCGCCCACTGCCAGATTCCCTGAGGTTTTCTCTTTTTCCGCTCCTTTTTTCCCTGTTTAGGGGCTTCCTCCACAGACTCTGTTTGCATGATTTCCTGTTTCCGCTTTTTTCTGCTCATCATTTCCTCATTTCTACTGCCTCGTCAGGACAAAGCTTCCTTTCACTGCTTTTCCATTTTATAGCCCACTCCCCAGACGACCTTCAGGTATTTGGGGTTCTTAGGGTCAATCTCGATCTTTTCCCGGATATTCCGTACATGTACCATGATGGTATCGGTATTTACGGCCTTCTCATTCCATACTCTCTCATATATTTCATCCGCCGAGAAGACCCTGCCCGGATTCTTCATCAGCAGCTGCACGATTTTAAACTCCATGGGCGTCAGCCTAACCGGCTCCCCGTCCACTGTCAGTTCCACATTCTCTTCATTCAGCTCCAGACCTCCCAGCGTATGAACATGCTCCTGCACTTTTCCTCCGCTGACAGCGCTCATATATTTGCTGTAACGACGCAGATGGGAGTTTACTCTTGCCAGCAATTCCAGAGGGGTAAAGGGCTTAGAGATATAGTCATCCGCCCCCATATTCAGCCCCATGATCTTATCAACCTCCTCGGACTTGGCCGACAGCATGAGCACGGGGAATTCATATCCCAAATCCCTGGTCTTCATCAGCATAGTGATACCGTCCATCACCGGCATCATCACATCCAGGATCACCAGATGCAGCTCCTGCGACTGAATCACCTTAAGCCCTTCCAGACCGTTTGCTGCCTCATAGACCTGATAGCCCTGATTACGCAGATAAATCTCAATCCCCTGCCGGATCTCCTTATCGTCCTCTACCACCAGAATGTTGTATGCCTGCTGATTCATTTTGTAGCTTCTCCCTTACTGATCTTTTTTGAAGGCATTATCCCGGAAGGCCCAGCCTCTCTGTCTGCCCCGAGGCGGATCCGGCTTGCGTTTGAGTCTGTGCCAGTGCATAGCGCCTACAGGTATCAGTATATATCCTGACCGCTTTTTGCGCAACTGTAACTTCCTTATAGGCAAGGGCGGATTCAAATGCGCCGAGACGCAGCCTGTCTCGCAGCGGTTCATCCTGCAGCACCTGCAGCAGCCGCTCTGTAAAGGCCTCTTCCTCCTCGGGACACAGATAACCGCTGATCCCATCCTCTACCAGATCCTCTACGCCGGAAGCTTTTACAGCCACCACCGGTGTCTTGGCCGCCATCGCCTCTAAGATCACGATGCCCTGCGTCTCTGTCTTGGAGGCAAACACAAAACAGTCCGCTGCAGCCATATAGGAGGCGATCTCCCGATTAGGCAGGCTTCCCAGGAAGCAGATCTCCTCCCGGATATCCAGTTCTTCGCACAGATCCATATACTCCGCCTTCTGGGGGCCGTCCCCGACCACCAACAGCCGAAATTCCGGGAAGCGGCATTTCAGCCTTGCCATGGCTCTAAGCAGGAAGGGAACATTTTTTTCATGCCCCAGCCGGGATACCGTAATCAGCAGAGGCATCCTATCCGCCCCGTACTTCCTGCGGATCTCCCCCATGATATCCGGCTCTGTCCGGTAGCTGTCCTCCGGCAGTCCTGTGGGCAGCACCTCCACTTCCGCCCGGCAGCCATAGGGGTATCCGTACTGCTGCTGAAATGCTCTCCTCATTCCCTCCGTGGGGGCAATAACCGTATCACAGCGGCGCATAAAGCCGCTTAAAATTCTGGGAGCTATACCTTGCTTGATTGTGCGGCTGAAGCGGCCTCTCAGCCTTCCCAGGGAGTTCTGACACTCCTCTCCCAGGCTCAGCCAGTGGATGAATTTTGCATACTCCAGGTACTGTTCATACTGGGTATGATAGGTGTATACTAAAGGAACCTTGTATTTATCAGACAGATGCGCTGCCACTCTGCCGATCAGTACCGGATGATGGACATGGATCACATCAAAATTCCCCTTGGCAAAGTTCTCCTCCAGTATCGGATCAAGAGGATTAGGCAGCACGGTATCACCGTAAAAATGCTGACTTAAAGTACGGTAACGCACCACATCCTCTTCCGGAATCTCCTCATTGGCCTCACCGCTCTTCATCGTCTGATCCATCTGACAGTATCTGGGGGCAAACACCACTACCCTGTGTCCCTGATCCCGCAGAGCTTTTGTCAGCCGCTCTATAGAGATGGGCACTCCTCCAATAAAGGGCTTGTAATTATTGGTCATCATTGCTATATTCATCTTTATCCTTCCTCCTTATGCAGATTAATCCCCATGCATACCGCAAGCCTCGCTTGCGATACTGCCCAAATAGGAAAAGTGAAAACTACATCAGCCATCCGATCACCTGATCACCACAGATATATCCCGCTCCCACAAACACCAGGTTCCACAGGAAGATCCCCACAGTAGAACACAGGATATACTGATCCATCCGCATACGAAACACGCCTGCAGGAATGGACACCAACGTGCGGATCATGGGAATCAATTTGGCGATAATCAGCCCCAGGCCCCCCTTTTCCTTCACCCATGTGAGATAGCGCTCGATCCGGAGACGCTGCTTGGGAAATTTTTTCATATATTTCTCCAGGAAAAACTGCCCCCCGGTACGGCCCAGCCCGTAGAGCATCAAACTGCCCAGCAGCCCTGCGGCCACAGTAATCACCATCACGCTGATAAAGGAGATCCCACCTCCGGCAGCCATGATTCCTGCCAGCGGCATGATAATTCCCGCCGGGAACCCCGGCAAATTCAGATATTCCAGAAACACCAGCACAAAGATGGCGATTGCCCCATACTTTGTAAATACCTCCAGAATCATTGCATAATCCATATCTCCCGCCTCCTTTTAAGGACAGTATAGACCTGGCTTCTGAAGTTTTCTGACAGGGAATTCCAAAGAATTTCTTAAGAAAGAAAAAAGAACATAAAAAGAGCATCCGTTGCGGATGCTCTTTTCGCTTAACCTGATATTCTGATTAGTTATTGATCAGCTTATCCTCTTCATTGTTCCAGCTGTACAGCTTACGGATCTCCTCACCAACCTTCTCGGAAGGATGCTCGCTTGCCAGCTTTCTCATAGCCTTAAAGTGAACCTGTCTGCCTGCAGGAGACATATCCAACAGGAACTCCTTCGCAAAAGTACCGTCCTGAATATCACTCAGGATCTTCTTCATGGTCTTCTTGGTCTCCTCAGTAATCAGCTTGGGACCAGTGATATAATCACCGTACTCAGCGGTATTGGAAATGGAATATCTCATGCCTGCAAAGCCGCTCTGATAGATCAGATCAACGATCAGCTTCATCTCATGGATACACTCAAAGTATGCATTTCTCTCATCATATCCGGCCTCTACCAGAGTCTCAAAGCCTGCCTGCATCAGTGCACATACACCGCCGCACAGCACAGCCTGCTCGCCGAACAGATCGGTCTCGGTCTCGGTACGGAAAGTGGTTTCCAGCACGCCTGCTCTTGCACCGCCGATACCCAGCGCATAAGCCAGAGCCAGATCCTGCGCCTTACCGGTAGCATCCTGCTCCACTGCAATCAGACAGGGAACTCCCTTGCCTGCCTGGTACTCGCTTCTCACGGTATGTCCGGGCCCCTTAGGTGCGATCATGGTTACATCCACATCTGCGGGAGGTACAATACAGCCGAAATGAATATTGAAGCCATGAGCAAACATCAGCATATTGCCCGCTTCCAGGTTGGGCTCAATATCCTTCTTATACAGATCTGCCTGCTTTTCATCATTGATCAGAATCATGATAATATCTGCTTTCTTAGCAGCCTCTGCAGCAGTAAATACCTCAAAACCCTGCTTTACAGCCTTATCCCAGGACTTGGAGCCCTCATACAGGCCAATGATGACGTGGCATCCGGAATCCTTCAGATTCAGTGCATGTGCATGCCCCTGGCTGCCGTAGCCGATGATTGCGATTGTCTTGCCCTCTAACAAAGACAGGTTACAATCTTCCTGATAAAAAATCTTTGCCATTTCTTTCTCCTCCATTATGTTAAATAGTAATTTATAACTGATAGGTTGTTGTCCCTAGAGCTAACGATACTTTCCTGCAGCAGCGTCAATTTTCCAGATGAATCACACTCTCTATCCCTCTTGCCAGTCCCGCAATACCGGTTCTGGCCAGTTCCAGGATCTCGTAGCCATCCAGCAGATTGATAAAGGCATCTATCTTGGTCTGGTTACCAGTCAGTTCAATAATCAGACTATCCTTAGATACATCAATGATCTTGGCGCGGAAGATATCTGCCACGGCAATAACGCTCTGCCGCTGCTGTGGATCCGCCTTTACTTTAATCAGCACCAGCTCCCGGTAAACACTTTCCTCGGGCTTAAGCTCCCGGATATCCCGCACGTCCACCAGCTTGCCAACCTGCTTTTCAATCTGTTCTAAGATCTCATCATCCCCATACGCTACAATGGTAATCCGGGAAAAACGGGGATCTGCCGTCACGCCTGCCGTAATGCTTTCAATATTATATCCTCTGCGGGAAAACAGGCCGGAAATACGGCTCAGCACTCCCGAAGTATTGTCCGTCAGCAATTGAAA
>CALWLO010000151.1 GCA_944381545.1 uncultured Acetatifactor sp.
GTGTTTAAAACCTCCTCGTGGAGGGTGTCCAGGTAGGAGCCGCTGCCCGCCACCGCCACAATCTCCCCGTCTGCATAGACAGGCTGGGCGCATACGATACACTCCCGGTTCTCATGGACGTCCATAATTACCTCGGAGAATACCACCTCCCCCATCTCCGTCAGGGTGGCGTACTGAAACCACTGTCTGTCCGCCGCCTCGTAATAATCCGGAATTTCGTTTTCCCCGGAGTATTTGCTGTAAGCTATGTAGTCCGCCTGTAGCATCCAGCCGCTTTTCGTGGCAACATAGGTGGATGAAATCATGTCGTTTACCGCATTGTACTGTACCAGTAAATCCTGCAGGTTTCCCAGCTTGCCAAGCTCCTGCGCCTGTTCCTCCGTGGGGTTTGGCAGGGCAGGCTTCCCTGCGGTGGAGCCTGCAAGCTCTGCCGACCAGAGGAGCTGGGCCGCAAGCGTATGGCTGCCTGGCACCGGGAGCGCCACTTCCCTGTCGGGGTAATCTTGGGGACTTCGGTAGATGTCCTCCGTCATCTGTGCAATGGCATGCACACCGGCGGTTACTGTATGAAATTTTTCCTCGATGAGCGCCGCCTTTTCCACTGCCATGCTGTAAAGCTGCTCCCCCGTCATGTCCTCCAGCGCTTCTTCCGCATTCTGCGCCGCCGTCTCTCCCAGCGCCATGCTCTGGCCGATAAACACGGTCTTCATGGCGTAGAGGTTTGCGACGGCAAGCAGGCTGTTTACAAGGAGCGCCGCCAGCACGGAGGTTAAGAGCAGGGCTGTGATTTTGCGGCAGATGGTGTGGTGTGGTTTCATAGGTTTGCTCCTTTACTGTGTTACAGAGGTTAGAATCCTTTTTTTATGCGTTTATGATATAAACAGCTGACGCAATTTCATCCGATGCGATTGCTATAGTAGACTGACCTGCTTCGGGATCCATTATCAAATAGTTCTCCCCGCTTATGCCATAAGCAACCACAAAATGTCCTCCTTCTCCCCGATTTAATCCGAGAATCACCGGTTTGCCGGCATCAATGTTTTCTCTGACTATATTCTGAAAATGATCTCTTTGTCTGTAAATCAGTTCAGCTTCGATACCATTTTGGTTCAGCAGCTGCATGATAATATATTCATTTCCTCCGTATTGCCGCATAAGTGAGCCAAGTTTTCATAACTTTCATCTCCTATTTTTCTAAAATAATGCAGTACCATCATGGTACAGGCAAACCAGCAATCCATTATATTTGTCTGTCTAATACACTTTATATTCATACTCTTTTCTCCATCCGTTATTTTTTATTCTGCCTATTTTGTATACACAATTTCGTATGCGGCAGTATTGTCATAGCTTCTCCTTATAGCATCTGCTACCACATCCTTTATGGCAGGATCATCATCGGCTCTCTCTGCGGCACTTTTCCGAAGTGTAACCGATGCAAATGTCATACTGTCTGACTGTACCTGAATTTTTATGACATCTTCCTTTACCCCGTCAACAGTATGTTTTTCATCCGTACAATCCACCCGAAATGGTAATTCACCCATTTCAAATTTTTTACTTATAATTCCATTTTTTCTTACATGCTCCTCCACCGTTTCAATCATTTTCAGAATTTTTTTGTTTTTTCCCCTAAAACCGCTATCGCTGGTTTTTATCAAATGATATCCCATATCTTTACTCCTTTTTTTCTGCATTATTTGATGATAAACTCCATGCAAATTACTTCTTATTCATCTTTTATTAATTGCGTTTTTATATACTCAGCCAGTTTTTCAAACTCGCCTGTCAGTATATAATCATCCAAGTAAATCTCCACCTCTCCGGGATTATGCAGCACCATGTATTCCCGCTCGCTGCATAAAGGCTTTAATCCGGTGAAGAAATAGCCCATTCCCACCAGCCTTTCATACGCCCACACCGCATTTTCATCATGGATATTTAAGAATACATTGGCGGTCTGCTTCCCCCTAAGGGGATAACGGCTGTGCACAGCTTTTATCAGTTCAAGCAGGTCTGCGCCTATCCGGTGAATCCGGATTTCCAGACTGCACTGATTGCTGTCCTGCCTGAGGGCTATCCGGCTGGATTTGGGGAAACGGCTCCCGTCCGGCGCCTTAGTATCCCCCGGCAATCTGTCCCGGATACCTCCGCCCTCCTTCCGGATCTGATACCTTACGCCCAGGCGGTCATAGATCATCCGGCAGAATTCCTGGTGCTCCTCCGGTAGGTAGAGCGTCCCTGCGTCCCGCTTGCCCACTGCCCGTATCTGGATGCCCTGGGAGTGCTTGGTGTTCCTGCCGTTTTGGTAGGAATGAGTGATATGCCCCGTGTCAAATACATTCAGCACAAATCCGGTTGCTGCCAGTCCCAGCCGCTGTAAGAGCCGCTGGGTCACGTCATGGAACAGCACCGGCAGGCAGTAAGCCGCCGAATAATTCCTTGACAACAGGATATCCATTCCGTATTCGAAAAACGGCATGGCAAGCCCGAATCCCCGGTATTTCTTGCGGAATATCTGGGAGGCGATCTCGCACATGGACTCCTCCGGGTAAAATTCCTTCAAAATCAGCATACCGGCAAGCTCCCGGGAGGCTGGCATTCCTGTGCTTTCCGATCCGGGAGATTCTCCCTCTGCAAGCGCTTCCGCCACCAGAAAGGTGATGTGTCCGCATTCCGCTTCCTGCCTTAAGTATTCCGGGCGGTAAAAATCCCGCTTGAAGTAGGTGTCCCCGTATTCATCCCGGATACAGGCGATCATACCTTTCTCGTCTCCCGGGCGGCTCCTTCGCAGCAGAAATCTCTGCTCCCTTCCCTGCCTGTCCTGCAGAATCAGTGTTTTGACCATACTTTTTTTCTTCCGGGTGTCTTCCACCCTGCCCCGGGCGGCTCATTCAATGTTCAGGATTCCATCGAATCCTGTGATCTTGAAGACCTCCCGGATCTCATTATTGGGATTACTGACCACCACGCTGCTCTCCGGGGTATTCATCCTCTTTGACACATGCAAGAGCACGCGTAGGCCTGCGGATGTGAGATATGTCAGCTCCGTCATGTCCACAGTCAGGAGTCTTACCCCGTCCAGTTCTTTCTCGATAACATTCTGCAGATCCTGTGACGTCTCCGTATCAAGACGTCCGGTTAAACGCAGTGTCAGGCTGTCTCCCAGTCTTTCTTTTTCTATCTTCCATTCTTTTTCCGTTTGCATGTATCCGTTCCTCCCGGCGTTACATTCTTTTTCGGTAAGGGCTGACTCTGCAGCCCCTACTCTTCCTCCAGCCATGCGGGCTTTCTTTCAAAGCCCACGTGATAGGTCATCTTTTCCATAACCAGCTCATGCTCTCCGATCCTATATCTGCCAATGGTAGTGTCCCTGCCGATAATCATGCCCTTGGGATAATCATAAAGGCATCTGTTTAAAAGTGCCTCCTGATCTGCCCTGGATTGATCCGACAAAGGATTGTTGGGGTTCACGCTCCCCACAGTGACCAGCTTCACATAGCCGATATCCGTTAACGCCTTTTTTTCATTCCGATCTGCCATGAATTATTCCCCGCCTGAGGCTGCCGCTGTGTTTCCGGGCAGCGCCGTTGTCGTCTTTCCTGCCATGGCGTCGCTGTACTCGCTCTTCTTCGCAAACAGCTCCTCCTCGGTCTTGGTCACGGTCTTCTGTTTTTCCACCGCATTTTTCTGAGCTGTGGATATGGCATTGTAATAGGTTTCCGTCTGACCATACTCTCCTACCTGCCCCTCTTCGGTAATGCTCTTTAATGCGAACATGTCGGATACACCCTGGGATGCGTCCCCGTTATCGGCAAGCATCTTGATGACGTCCTGCGCCTGGTTGGAAAAATTGTCCCAGCTGCGGTTGACCTCATCCATGGACTGGCTGTAGGCTTCTGCCAGCTTGTCATTCTCCGCCTTCTGCGCCTGTGCCGCACTCCTTTCCTGCTCGTTCGCTGCATTCTTGATCCTGTCATCCACGTTCTCGATGGCATTGAGCCTGCGCATGATAATGCCCTGATATACGCCTTTCTGGGATTCCCCGATCTTCTTAAGCTGCCTGATACTGCTTTCCAGACCGCTCTGTGCGGCTCCCAGCCTGCTCTCGATCTGGCTCATTTCCTGACGCAGCGCCTTTAAGCGCTCCGCTTTGATACGCGCCTGCTCGGACAGATTCTGTCCGTTGCCGTCCTTTAAGGTGCTTCCCACAAGGGAGGGCGCCACGTTTGCCGCCATCATGTCCAGCACCCTTGCCAATCCCTCCGGTATGCCGTGGTTGGTGGCGCGCACGTCCACATGGTACTTGGCGGAATTGTCCGAGCTTCTGGTATTGGACTGATGGGCGCTGACACTTCCGGTGACGCTGACCTTGATAATGCCCAGATTCAGGCTTCCGGTAAGGGACGCCCCCAGATCCAGGGAGGACTCGCTTCTCTCGCTCTGCTTTACCTCCATGTCAAACAGGATGTTCACCTCATCCACCTGAAGGTTGGGAATGGGCACGATAGCCAGCATGGGCACATCCACCTTCATCTCATCCAAGTTGCTGGTGCCGTCCTCATTCATGGAGCGTTTTTCATACTTGAACGCCACGTTCCGTACGCTTCCGTTGGAATCAAACCCCACCCTGTTGATGAAGTCCGCCGTGGAGTTCGCCAGCCGGATGCTGGCGTCAGCAGCCGCTGTCAGCGGACTGCCGATAAGCTGATCCATGGGAAGGCCTGCAAATTGTTCTCCGATTGCCATAATAACTACCTCTCTTTCTCTATATTTTTATTATCTTCTTAAGGGGAAGGCCGCCCTGCAGGGCTGCCCGTCTCCCCAAAAGACAATTCTTCATCCGCCCCCACAGGGAGGGCTTCTTTTTTTGTGCTGCCGGCTCATAGGAAATAAGAAGGATGTCCTCCACCCAGAGCACCCGGTCCCCGCTGGGGACGTGCTGCAGCTCTTCGCACAGGAGCCGGAAATTCAGCTCTTCCTTTAAATCCTCCATATATGCTGCAACCCTTTCTGCATCTGCTTTTTCCTGTGCTGCTTCCCCAGTATGTTCCGGTCTTTTCCGGGCGGCATTTCCTGCCCCTTCTACAGAATTTTCCAATTGTCCTTTGCAGTGCGCCCGCTTTTCTCCCCGGCTGCATTTCCTGCGGAGCCTATTCATAATCCTTATCCAATCCATAGGATATCTCCATGTTCATGATCTGTTCCTGGTATTCCATGATGCGGTTGACCACATTGGACTGCGCCATCATGTATTTATCCTTGTCAAATTCATAGGTGTCTTCCTCAAAGGCATCCTTGCTGATCTGGTGCAGGCGCTCCTGTTCTGCGATCATGTCGGAGATCTTCTGGTAGAGCTGCCTGAGCCTGCTGATCTTCGCCTTCAGGCGCTTTGTTTCCGTGACGACGCTCTTCTGCTCATTGGTGCCTAAGTCTCCGCTTACCGCCACCGGCGTGGTATCCAGCTTTTTCGCCACTTGATTGGCGCTTAGGCTGTCCGTCAGCCGCAGGATTCCTTCCGTAGCCGGGATGGAGGATATCTGGAGCCTGTAGAATACCTTGGGCAGGAAATCGCTGTCCCGCTGGGAGGGGGAGCAGATGCGGGCATTGATCCTGCGCTCCCCGGTCTCCGGGTTGTCCACCGCCTTGACCTCCGTGGAAAAGTCGATCTCCGCCTTATCCACCCCCAGATTGGTCACCGGCACAATAGAGAGTAACGGCACCTGCACCTGGAGGTTGTCCACGCTGTACCCCTCCTCCCCCTCCGTCCGTATCTGATCATAGGCGATATTGATATTGTTCAGATGGATAACCTCCTCCTGTCCGTTCTGTTTGGAGGTGCCCATGCTGCGGATGGCATTCACGATCTCTGCCCGGAGCTGATGATTGGACTTGGCAAGAGCATGGATGGGCGCATAGACAAGGTCGTCTAACGGGATAAAGTCGCTGTCCATGATGGAAGCGCCCTTTTTCTCTTCCCCGGCATCGGTCATGTCATTCTCCGGCTGCATATGATATGGCATCTCTTATCCT
>CALWLO010000152.1 GCA_944381545.1 uncultured Acetatifactor sp.
GGTACACCAGATCAAGACCCCGATTGCGGCCATGGGACTGATCCTGCAGCAGGAGGATACGGAATGTGCCCGCAGGCTCAGCGAGCAGCTGCAGCGGATCGAGCAGTATGTGGAGATGGTGCTGACCTATCTGCGCTTGGGCAGCGGGGATAGCGACTATGTGTTTGCTCAGGTGGATCTGGATACTCTGCTGCGCAGCAGCATCAAAAAATATGCCGGTCAGTTTATCCTAAAGCATGTGGCTTTGGATTACCGGAGTGTGAACTGCCGGGTACTCACCGATGAAAAATGGCTGGCCTTTGTGGTGGAGCAGGTGCTGTCCAATGCCCTCAAGTATACCCGGGAGGGCAGAATCAGCATTTACCTGGAGGCTCCCTGTACGCTCTGTATCCGGGACACGGGCATGGGTATTGCCCCGGAAGATCTGCCCCGGATCTTTGAGAAGGGATACACGGGCTATAACGGCCGAAGCGATAAGAAGGCAACAGGCCTGGGCCTGTATTTGTGCAGGCAGATCTGTGACCGGTTAAAGCACACGATTACCGCAGAGTCCGTTTCCGGAGAAGGAACAGTGATTCGCATCGGCCTGGGCCGGGAGGTGCTGGAGGTAGAGTAGGGAAAAGCAGGAATCTTACAAAACTGTAAGATTTCCCCGGAGAAATGTAAGCCGATTCGATGGAGGCCGTTTTCCGGATTTACTATAATGAATCCATAATCAAAGAGCTGCCGGAGCAAAGGAAAGAACATCGGGCAGCGCAGAATATGGAGGTTATGTATGAGTATCTTGGAAGTCAGAGAGGTTAAGAAGATCTATACTACGCGCCTGGGAAGCAACCGGGTGGAGGCATTGAAAAATGTGTCCTTCAGTGTGGAGCCTGGGGAGTATGTGGCCATCATGGGAGAATCCGGTTCCGGCAAGACCACCCTTTTAAATATCCTTGCAGCGCTGGATAAGCCCACCGGCGGCAGCGTGAGCCTGGACGGGCAGGAGTTAGGCCGGATCAGGGAGTCGGCAGTAGCAGCATTCCGCAGGGACAATCTGGGATTCGTATTTCAGGACTTTAATCTGCTGGACACCTTTACCCTGGAGGACAATATCTATCTGCCCCTGGTGCTGGCAGGAAAACGGTATGAGGAGATGCATGTGCGGCTGCAGCCCATTGCACAGCAGCTGGGGATTACGGAGCTGCTGAAAAAATATCCCTATGAGGTATCGGGCGGGCAGAAGCAGAGGGCGGCGGTGGCCAGGGCGCTGATTACAGGCCCCAAGCTGGTGCTGGCGGACGAACCCACCGGGGCGCTGGATTCCAGGGCCACAGACGAGCTTCTGCAACTGTTTTCCCGGATCAATCAGGGCGGTCAGACCATTCTCATGGTAACACATTCGGTGAAAGCAGCCAGCCATGCAGGGCGGGTGCTTTTTATCCGGGACGGTGAGGTATATCATCAGATCTACCGGGGCAGCAGTACCAATGAGCAGCTCTATCAGAAGATTTCCGATACTCTGACGCTGCTGGCTACACAGCCGGGCCGCATGAAAGCAGGGGCTGCGGTTCAGACCCATGGCGGAAGGGAGGGAGAGGTATGAAGATCTTTCTCTATCCCCGCCTGGCCTGGTCGGGCATTCGGAAGAATAAGGAGCTTTACATCCCCTATCTGCTGACTTGTATAGGGATGATCATGATGTACTACATTGTCAGCTATCTGTACACGGGAACCATGCTGGAGACGGTATACGGAGGGGCGGTGATGACCACGATGATGGGCCTGGGGCGCTTTGTCATCGGCGCCTTCTCAGTGATTTTCCTGTTTTATACCCATTCTTTTCTGATCCGCAGGAGAAAAAAAGAGTTTGGGCTGTACAGCATCCTGGGGATGAATCGGGGCAATCTGGCCCGGATTCTGATCTGGGAAAATCTGATGGTGGCAGGAATTACCCTGGTGACAGGAATCTTGCTGGGTCTGCTGTTCTCTAAGCTGGCAGAGCTGCTGATGAACTATATTCTGCTGGGAAAGGCGGATTATGCGCTGCGGGTGAATCTCCAGGATATCTGGCAGACCCTGATCTTGTATCTGGTGATCTTTTTTCTGATTCTGCTGGTAACCCTATGGCAGATCAAGGCAGCAGATCCGATACAGCTGCTGCGCAGCGAAACGGAGGGGGAACAGCCCCCGAAAGCCAACTGGGTTCTGGCGCTGGCAGGACTGATCCTGCTGGGGGCGGCTTATTATATGGCGGTCACGATTGAGGATCCCATATCAGCCCTGCTTCTGTTTTTTGTGGCGGTCATCCTGGTGATCATCGGCACCTATCTGCTCTTTATCGCCGGATCGGTGACACTGTGCCGGCTGCTGCAGAAAAATAAGCGGTATTATTATCGAACCAATCATTTTGTGTCGGTCTCTTCCATGGTATACCGGATGAAGCGCAACGGCGCCGGACTGGCTTCCATCTGCATCCTGTGTACCATGGTGCTGGTCATACTGACCTCCACGGTGTGTCTGTACGGAGGTCTGGAGGGCACGCTGCGCTCCCGATATCCCCGGAATATCACAACGGATAACCGGGCAGGGAGCTGGCAGCTGCTTAAGGAGGAGAATTTTACACCGGCCAGGGATGCCATGGAGCAGGTAATTGCCGCTCATAATCTGAAGACGGAAAATATTCTGGACTATTCTGCAACCCTCTTTGCCGGCTATCTCCATGATGGAGTGATGAAGCTGGATACGGATACCGCACCTCTTTTTGCAGAGGGTTACAATGATGTATGGCAGGTGTTTGTGGTGCCTCTGGCCGATTACAACCGGCTCATGGGAGCACAGGAGGTGCTGGAGCCGGGGGAGCTGTTGATGTATACCAGTAAGGCCGGTTTCAAACAGGATAGTATAAAGATTGGTGAAGGGGAGCAGGTCTGGCAGGTGCGGAAGGTGCAGGGCTTCGTGGATAATGGTGTGGACTCCATGCAGATCATTCCCTCCATGTTCCTCTTTGTGGAGGATGTGGAAAGCTTTATCCAGCCGATGACCGCTTTGGCGGACTCCTACGGCAATTCGCTGTTAAGCTATCATTGGATCTATGGCTTTGATCTGGATTGTACGCAAGAGGAGCAGAGCACGATCTATTATGAGATCTGCGGAGCGCTGAGCGCTCTTGAGGCGCAGGGGATTCCCATCAGCTTTTCGGAGGAGTCCGTGGCGGTGCAGCGATACAGCTTTTACCAGCTTTACGGCGGTCTGTTTTTCCTGGGAATCATGCTGGGTCTGGTGTTTGTGGTAGCTACTACGCTGATCATGTACTATAAGCAGATCTCGGAGGGCTACGAGGATCAGGGGCGCTTTGAGATCCTGCAGAAGGTAGGCATGACCGGGCGGGAGATCCGAAAGAGCATCAACAGCCAGGTGGTGACTGTGTTTTTCCTGCCCCTGGCGGTTGCGGGGATTCACCTCGCCTTTGCTTTCCCGTTCCTATATAGGCTGCTGCTGATGATGGGCTTTTCGAATCTGAAGCTGCTGGTACAGGTAGCAGTGGCGGCTTATCTGCTGTTCGGCGTGGGTTATGTACTGGTATACCGGATCACCTCCAAGGCCTACTATCATTTGGTGGGCAGTGCATCATATGGCGGAAGCGGAAAATAACTGAAAAAAAAGGCGAAAAAAAGAAATTGTAGAAATATTTTAAATGTGAAAAAAAAGGTTGCAATTTTCGCGGAAATATATTATAGTATACAAGTGCCACGAAAATGGCAACTGTGGCTGATTGGTCAAGCGGTCAAGACGCCGCCCTCTCACGGCGGAAACAGGGGTTCGATTCCCCTATCAGCTGCTTTTTATCAGATTAGATAACAGATATGGCTGATTGGTCAAGCGGTCAAGACGCCGCCCTCTCACGGCGGAAACAGGGGTTCGATTCCCCTATCAGCTGTTATTCTTTCATAAGAATAGCCCAACCCGAAAGTGCTGGAAACCATAGGTTTCGAGCATTTTTTGTATGATAAAGCACCTGGACCTGCAGCGTATTAGCCCTGCTTACTTGGGCTTGACATTCCCTGCGGATGGAGTTATATTTTGATTTAAGAAATAGAAGATGGAGTATTGTCACTATGCAGGCTTTTTTCGGTCATCATTTGTCCTGACATAATCATCAGCAATTCCATAAGCTCTTTATGCTCCCGGTACACTTGTTCCTGCTGAGCCTCGAAAGCAGCCTGACGTCGTTGGATTTTTTCAGGAGAATGGGTCATAAACCAGGTGGGAAGGGCAGCCTGGGGGAAAAGAAGAGAGTGCCTTATGTCCATCCAGTGATAGCGATATTTGATTTTCAGTTTTTGCCATAGGCTTAATCGTTTATTCATTTTGTTCATAGTGTACTTCCTTTCCAAAAAGGTTATTATAAATTGGGGGACATTTTTGAATGCTTTGCTTTAATATCATTATAGCAGACAAAACAATAAATGGCAATCTCTTTTCTATAAAGAATTTATAAAAACTAAAATGCAAAACGGAGACACAATAAAGAAACGGAGTTATGATCATATGATGGAAAATGATGCAAAAATATACGTGGCCGGTCATCGGGGGATGGTAGGCTCTGCAATTATCCGGGAATTGAAAAAAAAGGGATACAGCAACATCATTACCTGTACTCATCAGGAACTGGATCTGTGCTGCCAGCAGGCGGTAGAGGATTTTTTTTCCCGGGAGAGGCCGGAATATGTGTTTCTGGCAGCGGCCAAGGTGGGAGGTATCGCAGCCAATGAGAGCGCACTTGCGGATTTTATGTATGATAATATGATGCTGGAGATGAACGTGATCCACAGCGCATGGAAGCATGGCTGCAAAAAGCTGGAGTTCCTGGGATCTTCCTGTATCTATCCCCGGATGGCGCCGCAGCCCATGAAGGAGAGCTGCCTGCTGACCGGTGAGCTGGAGAAAACCAATGAGGCCTATGCACTGGCCAAAATCTCAGGATTGAAATATTGTGAATATTTAAATCGGCAGTACGGGACGGATTATATCTCGGTGATGCCGACCAACCTGTATGGCCCCAATGATAATTATCATCCCACACACAGCCATGTGCTGCCGGCGCTGATCCGGCGGTTCCATGAGGCCAAGGAGCAGCAGCTTCCCTATGTGACCTGCTGGGGAGACGGTACTGCACTCCGGGAATTCCTCTATGTGGATGATTTGGCGGAGCTTTGTGTGTTCCTGATGAATCATTACAGCGGCAATGAGACAGTGAATGCGGGGACAGGCAAAGAACTGAGCGTCAGGGAACTGACCGAGCTTGTGGCCAGGGTCATTGGCTATGAAGGGGAGATCCGTTGGGATAAGAGCAAACCAAACGGTACGCCCAGAAAGCTTCTGGATGTAAGTAAGGCCAGGGCGTTGGGATGGCAGTACAGAACGGAACTGGAGGAAGGCATCAGGCTGGCGTATGAGGACTTCCTGTATAATCCCATGAGGGCAGAACGGTAAACAGACAATTTTTTCTGACCGGGGTTTACTCCTCTGTTTCCTCAGGTTCTGGTTCAGGAGGGATAAAATTTGAAGTATCATGCCTGAGCGCAGACAGAGGGGGCAGTCCGTTTTTGTCACTCACAGCCAGCATAGTCAGATATTTGAGCAGATCCTGCCGGCTTTCCTGTGACAGCTCAATTATGACATTTAAAACAGTTCCCGCAGTATACTGATCTACCAGTTGGCGGTTTAAGTCTTCTATAGGAGAAAGATATTCCGTACGATCAAGCAGATAGTCAGTGGATACATGAAAATAAGAAGCCAGCTTGCAGAGTGTTTTCAGGTCAGGGGAATGTACGCCATTCTCATAGTTGGAAATGGTGCCCACAGTAACATGAAGATATGAAGCCAGTTGTTTTTGATATATTCCTCGTTCTACCCGCAGACGGTATAGCTTTTCTCCGAATTCCATAATAATCCCCCTGCATATCGCAAGCCTTGCTTGCGATATTGCCCAAATAGAAACGTGCAAAATCTCTGATTTTTC
>CALWLO010000153.1 GCA_944381545.1 uncultured Acetatifactor sp.
GAGTACATTATTGTAAAGCAGAATGACATCCTGGCAATTATTCAGTAAAACAGCTCAGAAAGTGAAAATAATATTGTGATGCAGGCCCGGGAGGAAACCTGTTCGGGCGGCTTAGGATCACGAGGAAAATGGAGGCGTAATCATTATGGCAAAAGAAATTAAATATGGTGCAGAGGCGCGTGCAGCGCTGGAATCCGGTGTAAACCAGCTGGCTGATACGGTAAGAGTAACATTAGGACCCAAAGGAAGAAATGTTGTGCTGGATAAATCCTTTGGCGCTCCCCTGATCACCAATGACGGTGTGACCATCGCTAAGGAGATCGAGCTGGAGGATGCCTTTGAGAATATGGGCGCACAGCTGGTAAAGGAGGTAGCGACCAAGACCAATGATGTTGCCGGCGACGGTACCACCACAGCAACCGTTCTGGCGCAGGCTATGGTAAATGCAGGCATGAAGAATCTTGCGGCAGGCGCTAATCCCATTATTTTGAGAAAGGGTATGAAGAAAGCAACCGACTGCGCAGTGGAAGCCATTGCCAGCATGAGCCAGAAGGTAAACGGCAAGGAGCATATTGCCAGAGTAGCAGCTATCTCTGCAGGAGATGAGGAAGTGGGTCAGCTGGTAGCAGACGCCATGGAAAAGGTCAGCGGAGACGGCGTGATCACCATCGAAGAGTCCAAGACCATGCAGACCGAGCTGGATCTGGTAGAAGGTATGCAGTTTGACAGAGGATATATCTCCGCTTATATGGCAACGGATATGGATAAGATGGAGGCAACTCTGGAGAACCCGTATATACTGATCACCGATAAGAAGATTTCCAATATTCAGGAGATTCTGCCCCTGCTGGAGCAGATCGTACAGTCCGGCGCTAAGCTGCTGATCATTGCCGAGGACGTAGAGGGCGAGGCTCTGACCACTCTGATTGTCAACAAACTGCGGGGCACCTTCAATGTGGTGGCTGTAAAGGCTCCGGGCTATGGTGACAGAAGAAAGGCTATGCTGGAGGATATTGCTATCCTGACCGGTGGTACCGTGATCAGCTCTGAGCTGGGCTACGAGCTGAAGGATACGGATATGTCCATGCTGGGCCGCGCAAAGTCTGTAAAGGTACAGAAAGAGAATACCGTAATCGTTGACGGCGAGGGAGACAAGGCTGCGATCCAGAGCCGTATTGCGCAGATCAAGAAGCAGATCGAGGAGACCACCTCTGAGTTTGATAAGGAGAAGCTGCAGGAGAGACTGGCTAAGCTTGCCGGCGGTGTGGCTGTGATCCGTGTAGGCGCTGCTACCGAGACCGAGATGAAGGAGGCAAAGCTGCGTTTGGAGGATGCGCTGGCTGCAACCAGAGCTGCTGTAGAGGAAGGCATTATCTGCGGCGGTGGTTCCGCTTATATCCACGCTTCCAAGGAAGTATGCAAGCTGGCAGATAAGCTGGAGGGTGATGAAAAGACCGGCGCTCAGATCGTATTGAAGGCTCTGGAGGCGCCCCTGTATCATATCGCTGCCAATGCAGGCTTAGAGGGTAGCGTGATCATCAATAAAGTAAAAGAGTCCGCTGTAGGCGTTGGTTTCGACGCACTGAAAGAGGAATATGTGGATATGGTCAGCGCAGGTATTCTGGATCCCGCAAAAGTGACCAGAAGCGCCCTGCAGAACGCAACCAGTGTTGCCAGCACCTTGCTGACCACCGAGTCCGTAGTGGCCAATATCAAGGAGGATGCTCCGGCAATGCCCGCAGGAGGCGGTATGGGCGGCATGATGTAAGCCGATTATGCAGACCTGCAGCATAGAAAGGTTAGCATAAAATAGTACAACCCGGCAGAAATAGCACTGCCGGGTTGTTTTGCGCCTGACGGCGCACGATTACGGTTGTTCATTCAGATATAGCTGGATACGGCTGTCCAGCTTTTCAGCGGCTTCTTCTGCAGAGCAGTCTCCTGCAAAATAAGGCGCAAGCTCCTCACTGATGATGGCAGCCAGATCTTGTGGCCAACTCCATTCGGGACGGGCTTCGGCAAAAAGCTTCCAGAATAGGGCGATCTGTTCTGCATCCAGGGGGACACATTCATAGGAGACTCCAAAACTTGTGTGTATATCCGGAGTGACCTTGTCACTTGTTTCCTGATACATCTGCAGGACGGTTTCCGTGACATCCCTGCGGCAGGAAAGGGCATTGTATGCATTGTAATTTCTAACATAGCAAAGCTGTCCTTCTGCTGAAGTCAGGTAGCGCAGGAATTCTTTGGCGCCTTCCTTGCAGGAGGAGGAGCTGTTCAGATAAAGCAGTTCAGCGCCCATGCTTACGCCCCATCCTTGGCTGTCCGGCAGACCGATCATTGCCGCATTCCCCCCATAGCAGCTGACAGGAAAGAGCAGATCTCCGGGAGCGTTTACCGTCAGGTAATGGGCGGCAAGCGTTCCGTTTTGATAATAATCTACGGCATTACTTCTGTCCGCCGTATAGGACAGATCATCGCTGTAATCTCCGGCAAACTTCAGAAAATCCAGAAAGGCAGGCTCTGTCAGATGACTAACCCCGGCGCCATAGTCGATAAACTGAGGGTTATCGGGAGTCATCAGAGCGTACTTGAGAACCAGATCGATCCCATCGCTTCCCATTTCCAGCGCTTCTGCCGGAGAATGGCGTACGGCTTCCATCATCTGTTCCAGCGTCCAGGTCTTCAGATCGCCAGCCAGGGATTGGGAGACGGTCAGAAGAGACAGATGAACCCGATAGGGTATCCCATATGTGATGCCGTTTATTTTTCCGATTTCCAGACAAGCCTCCCAATATGCAGAGGGATCTTCGATGATATCTTCCAGAGGCTCCAGATACCCGTTTTCAGCAGCGCTTTCGCAGTCGATGACAAAAGGGCTTACCAGATCCGGCCCTCTGCCGGAAGAAAACTCCAGCTGCAGGGACTGAAGGTATTCGCTGGGGTTTGAAAGGCGGGAGACGTCAACGAGAGTAATATGGTATTGTTTATTCTGCCGGTTGAAAGAAACGGCAACCTTTTCCAGTATGGAAGTATTATAGGCGACCAGTGTGATCTCCTGCCTGACCGGGAGATCGGATACGGCGCAGGGCATTGCAGTCAGGAGATAGAGCGAGCCGTCAAAACGGACATAGAGCAATAGCTCGCCTTCTTCCCGACTGCCCATGCCTAAAAGCTCTTCCGGAGCATAATCTCTGTCGGCAAAGGACAGAACCTTTTCCAGAGGAGCGGAACCATCCCCCGACCAGATGCCGCTGGTGTCGGCAAGGATGAACCTGCCGGAAGCAGTTTTGGTCAGGCAGAAGTCGGAGTAGGGATTCACCATATCTCCTAAAAGGTATAAATCTTCGCCTGCAGGCTTGTCCCGGATGGTCAGATTCTTCTGGGGATCAAATCCGTACCAGAGGGTGTCCGAGCCGGAAACAAGACAGCCGGTTAACTGGTAATTCAGATTTTGTGTCTGCATGGGCTGCAGCCCCTGGCCGTAGACAGTGAAGCTGCTGCCGGAGACGGTGTACAGGGTCTCCTCTGCAAAATACAGATCGGAGGCGGAATGAAACGAAGCATCAAGCTTTCCGAGAAATTCACAGCTTCCATCCCAATGGTAGAAGCCCAGACAGTCCGGATAGGTCTGAGAGCCGCTTAGTTCGTTTAGAGTAAAGAGAACCCCCGCTTCACTGACACTTACAATATTCTCGGCAATATAGTAGGAAGAGGAATCCCAGCACTCCAGTGAAAGGGTATGGCTTTTCCATTGGTTATCGGGAGGTTCCAGCGCAAAGAGACAACTGCCATGGAAGATCGGAAGATCATCCTGTATGCGAAATATGGTATACAGGTAATATAGATTTCCGCCTGCAGAAAAGCAGTCCGTCTGAGAGAGAACCAGATTATCGGCGGATACTTCAAAGGCGGTCTCAGGTTCCGCAAGGAGTTGTTCGGTAAGCTGGTAGGTCATTGCAGAATCCTCCTCTCCCTCTATGAGGGAAGAGGAGGATTCTGCTTCGGAGGGGGGAAGAGTCCCACAGCCTGACCACAGCAAGGGGAATGTCAGCATCAGGAGCAGAAAATATTTTGAGGTTCTGAAAGTAGGTGCTCTGTGCATGTAGAAAAATCCTCCGTTCCGAGATATCATTGTCCGCATTGTGTATGGACGGTTTTTGTGTCATATTTATACCCGTTGGTGGCTCCGCAGGCGCATTTCAGAAGTCCCCGATATTGATAGACCACTATAGAGCAGGTACTGTAGACTGGAGTAGAAACTCCCGTGTCCGGGTCGGGAATCCAGCCGCTGATATAGGTGTGGTTTCCTGAATTAAAGGAATTGTAGCAGACCCAGTCGACAACAGAAAAGGCGCATACATGGGAATCTGGTTCAGAGGCTGCGGCACTTGCGGTCAACCCATAGACACACAGGAAAACTCCTGTCACAGCAATGATCAGAAATTTTTTAAAGCTGCACATAAATTTTGTTTTGTTCTCCATAAAATCCTCCTAATAAACTAATATTTCTTGGCTTCACAATAAAAGTTTATCAAAATAAATGATATTAGTCAATGACGTATTGGAAGGTAAAAATAATTTAAAATCCCAATTGCAATTTCGCCACGTAAAAGGGCGGTAATAGATTTTGCTATTTCTGCTTGCAGGAATCTTGTTTACCATGTAGAATAAAGAAGTCCGTAATTCCACGGGAGGAGCGATACCATGAGAAAGTTATATTTTACCCGGCATGGGCAGACAGTCTGGAATGTGGAAAACAAAATCTGCGGCGCTACAGATATTGCCCTGACGCAGCTGGGACATCAGCAGGCCAAAGAACTGGGCCGGATGATTGCGGCAGGGGATTATGGAATTGACGAGATCCTGTATTCCCCGCTGATGCGGGCAGCGGAAACTGCCCGGCATATCCATGAGGAGACAGGGATCCCCATGCGCCGGGAAATGCGCCTGAGAGAGCAAAATTTCGGGAAATGGGAGTCGACGCCCCGGGATGGAGCTGAATTCAGGGAGGCCAAGGCCCAGTTTGCGAACCGCTACGAGGGCGGCGAATCCATGATGCAGCTGGCTCAGCGGATCTATAATCTGCTGGATGATATCCGGTGGGAGCCGGAGGAGAGAACCTATCTGCTGGTGGCCCATAACGGGATTGCCCGGATCGTTCAGTCTTACTTTCAGGATATGACCAATGAGGAATTTGCGGCTTTCGGCATCGGTAACTGCCAGATACTGGAATATGAGCTATAACTCCTGCGAAATAGGAAAGAAGAAAGCAATATCACAGACAGGGAACTCTGATGTGCATGAAGGAGAAGGGAAATATGAAATCAGCAGCAGAATTGCAGAATTTACTCAGACAGATTGACCATAAGGGATACCCGGCTTATAAGGAAACCCGGGGCCAATATCAGTTTCAGCAGTACGTGCTGTCCATAGACCATGTACAGGGGGATCCTTTTGCGGCTCCCTCCAAGGTGAGTCTGATCGTGCCCGGCCGGGTGGCGGGCTTTGACAGAGGATGCTATGAGGAAAAGCACAGGCGGATCGCCTTTCAGGATTACCTGCTGCGGCGTATGGCAGCAAAGATCCGGGAGTATTCTTTTAAAGCAAAGGGATCCGGAAAAAGCGGACTCCTGGGCATCAGTCAGCCGGGGCAGGAGATATTGGAGCGCAGCGCCTGCACAGTGGGAACGGAGGACGGCAGGATCACAGTCCGCATGGAGATTGGCTTCCCAGCCAATGGGCGAACCATCAATGCAGTTGAACTGATCAAGATTCTGTTTGATTTCCTGCCGGAATGTGTGAAGCAGACGCTGCTGGCAGCCTCCTGCCCCAAAGAAAGCCTGGAAAAGGTACTGCATCTGGCAGATGACCAGCTTTATATCCGCCGGCAGCTGAAAGAACGGGAGTTGGTGGCATTTGTGGCAGACGGAGCCATTCTGCCCCGCAGATCGGGGGTATCGGCTCTGCCCATGAAGGATGGAGTGGCTTTTGAAAGTCCGAAGG
>CALWLO010000154.1 GCA_944381545.1 uncultured Acetatifactor sp.
TTTTAGTAAGTCAGCCTGTGGAGTCTGCTCAGTATGAGTTTGATCCTAACGGAACCTACCATGCATATCTTGGCGTTCAGACACCCACCTGGATCTTCCGTAACTCGTATGATGATGCAACCTACGGCCTGGAATCCGGATGCTTTGACCAGCTGGGATTTGTTGACGGCGAATGGATTGCCCAGGGCGGTACCTTCACGGATGTGGAGATCACCGGTAACGGCACCTATACCGTTGCGGTAGAAGGATATGATTTCTCCGGTACGTTTGAGGATCAGCCCATCCTCGGAGAGGACGGCTTGTTTAACCTGCTGTTTGTTTCCACCGATCTGCCGATGAATGATGAGGTTGTGATTTCCAATGTGGTTCTGAAGATGGACGGCACGGAGATTGCCACCATGGATGAAGCGTTCCTGGATCCCGACTCTAAGGAAGTGCAGAAGGTGCTGCTGGCAAATATCTGGAATAACGAGATTAGCGCATTGCCTTATTATGCGGCTCCTACCCAGAGCATCGAGATTAGTTTTGATGTAAGCGGATTTGCCAATGATGCCGCAGTAGTGGAAACGGAGGAAAGCACAGAGGAGTCTTCCGAGCCTGTTGAATCCTCCGAAGCTGCACCCACCGAGGCTCCTGCAGTGGATACTTCCGCAGATGCAGAGGACGGCTCTTTAAGCGGCGTTGTGATTGCAGTAGTTGTTGTGGTAGTGGTAGCGGCAGTTGCTGTTTGTGCCGGCGTAGTTGTGGCAAAGAAGAAAAAGAAATAAAATAAAGACCATATAGGGCTTTCGAAAAGGGACCTCCGTAAGGGGGTCCTTTTTTAAGTCTATAGGAAAGTTCTTCGAACTTCCCTATAGAATCAAAAAGTCCTCCGGGCAGAGATAAAAGAAGTATTAAAAATTACTGTATTTTCCGTTAAGTATTTGCGGTATTTTTCGAAGGGCGGATTCGGTATAATATTGATAATCGATAAAGCGGGGGGATCCGCAGATCTCTCTGATTGTATAAACATATGGATTGGGAGGTAACAAATGAACGAGACAAAAACAGGAAAAGAACGTCTTGCGGATAAGCTTTATTATCTCAACAGGATCGGCATTCTTTTATCTATTGTACTGATGTTCTTCCCCGGAGTCAATCCGGCAAGGGTATGCGGCTATATCAATAAGAATATGTCGCTTCTGACCAGCGGTATGTCCTATAACGGCCTGATTGAGGAGTGCGGAAGGGCTTTCCGCCAGGGTTGGGTGTTTGAGAGTTCCTTTCAGCTGCTGTTTGCAGCCAGCCTGATCACCTGTATCGGCATTGCTCTCACGGCAGTCTGCGGCTGTATGTCGCTGGGCAATCTGAAAATGAAGCGGACGGGCAACTGGTTTGCCATTGCCGGCGGCGCTGCGGAGATTGCAGGACTGAGTATGATTTACATAGCTTATACGCAGATTGCCGCCACCGAAAGACCGGAGAGGGTGGAGCCCCAGCTGCATACGGTGGGATTTACGTTATTCCTGATCGGGGCTGTGGTGGCTCTGATTACGGCCCTGGTGATCCAGCTTCTGCTGCCAAAGGCGGAGAAGGGCATGAAATATGCCATGGAGTCAAAGTTTAAACTGTTCCTGATGTTCCTGCCCTTTATTGCATTGACATTTGTGTTCAGCTATCTTCCCCTGTGGGGCTGGCGATACGCATTCTTTGACTATCAATCGGGAGGCAGCCTTACCGCAGAGAATTTCGTGGGCTTTAAATGGTTCACGCAGCTGTTCCAGAATCAGGCTACCAGACAGGATATTGTGAAAGTGCTCCGCA
Organism: uncultured Acetatifactor sp.; assembly: GCA_944381545.1. Lineage (GTDB taxonomy): Bacteria > Bacillota > Clostridia > Lachnospirales > Lachnospiraceae > Acetatifactor. The sequence goes on from CALWLO010000154.1 coordinate 1,804, forward strand.
ATACCCTGGCTATGAGCGGTCTCGGGATTGCCACCAGCTGGCTGCCCATGGCGTTTGCCATCTTTCTCTCCGAGGTGAAGAGCCCCAGGCTGAAACGGTTTGTACAGACCTTTACTACCATTCCCAATTTCATCAGCTGGGTATTGGTTTATGCCATTGCATTCGCTATTTTTGCCACAGACGGTTTCCTCAGCAGCCTGCTGATGAACATGGGCGTACTGGAAAGCGGCTTTAACTTTCTGATGCCCACCGATCATATGTGGCTGAAGATGTGGGCCTGGGGAACCTGGAAAGGATTGGGCTGGAGCGCCATTATCTACATAGCCGGTATCTCCGGCATAGATCAGCAGCTTTATGAGGCTGCTACGGTGGATGGAGCAGGACGGTTCCAGAAGATGTGGCATATCACGGTTCCGGGACTGATTCCTACATTTATGGTTCTGCTGCTGATGTCTGTTGCGGGCGTCCTGAGCAACGGTATGGATCAGTATCTGGTGTTTGAGACACAGAATAATATCGAATGGCTGAACGTGCTGGATCTGTATGTCTACAAGCTGGGTATCAACAATGGTGCGATTCCTCTGTCCACAGTGGTGGGTATGTCCAAGTCCATTATATCGGTGGTGCTTCTCTTCCTTGCGAACGGCATATCTAAGCTGGTTCGAGGCGAAAGTATTGTATAGGAGGTGAGGAAAAATGGCAAAAACAAAGCAGGAAAAGCTTGATGCGAAGAAAGAAAAAGAGTATTATAAAAAGCATAAAAAGACGTTTAAGACCAAGCCGGGGGATATGGTATTCAATATTTTCAACTATACCTTTTTTATCCTGTTTACCATAACCTGTATATTCCCCTTCTATTATCTGTTTATCAATACCATTTCGGATAACGATCTGGTGCGGAAAGGGGCAATTAATTTCATTCCCCGGGGGATACACCTGACAAACTATGTTTCCATGCTGCAGGCGGGAGAGATCTCACAGGCGTTCCTGGTATCCATCAGCAGAACCGTCCTTGGCACCGTGCTTATGGTGGCGGCTTCCGCTTTTGTGGGGTATCTGGTGACCAAGCAGGAGATGTGGCACAGGAAGCTGTGGTATCGCTTTCTGGTGATCACCATGTATTTCAATGCGGGTCTGATTCCCTGGTACTTGAATATGTCCATGCTGGGACTGACCAATACCTTTTGGGCATACATCATACCGGGCATAGTGGCTCCCTACAATATTATTCTTGTCAAGACCTATATTGAGTCGATTCCGGCGGAACTGGAGGAGAGCGCTTTCATGGACGGCGCATCCTATATGACGATTTTCCGCAAGATTATCTGGCCGCTGAGCAAGCCAATCCTGGCTACGATCTTTATATTCGGCGCAGTAGGGCATTGGAATTCCTTTACGGACTCCCTGATCCTGATGCAGGGCGCTCCGGAATATTATACTCTGCAGCACAGACTGTATATGTATCTGAATCAGGCATCCAATATTTCGGCGATTGCCAACAGCGGACAGATCTCCGAAACGGTGGCAAGCAGCATGATGAATGCCAAGGTAATCAAATATACGATCTCCATGGTGACCATCATCCCGATCCTGATCGTGTATCCGTTTATGAACAGATACTTTGAAAAGGGTATTATGCTGGGCGCCGTGAAAGGCTAAGCTGCGGGCTGTCTGCAGATTAACAGGAACTGAAAATCTATTACTGTGAAACAAAGAATAGGAGGATAAGATATTATGAAAATGAAAAAGGTACTTTCTGCACTGCTGGTGACTTCTATGGCAGTGGGAATGCTTGCCGGCTGCGGAAACGGCGCCAACTCAGGCAGCGGCGGGTCGGGAAGCGGTTCCAATTCTTCCGGCGGGGAGCCGATTACGCTGACAGTCTTCAGTGAGCTGGCTAATTATGCCGGAGAGATGCAGGGTTGGTTTGCGAAAGTGATGCTGGATAAGTTCAATGTGAAAATCAATCTGGTGGCTTCCGCAGACGGGGTATATGAGACCCGTATGGAGGACGGCAATCTGGGCGACATCGTAGTATGGGGTTCGGATGGCAAGAATTATCTGCAGGCAGTGGAAGCAGGACTTTTACTGGATTGGGAGGAGGATGGTATTCTTGACGAGTACGGCCCCTATATCCGGGAGCATATGTCCTATGCTCTGGAGAAAAACAAGGAAGTATCCGCCATTAAGGATGATGACGGCAATGTGATTTCCGGCGGAGATACGATTTACGGCTTTGGCCACAATGTGGCTTCCAGCGCAGAGAACCATGAGGCATTTTTCTATACTTGGGATATCCGCTGGGATCTGTATGAGCAGCTGGGACATCCGGAGGTAAAGAACCTGGATGATATGGTCAGCCTGTTTGAGCAGATGAAAGAGATCTGTCCCACGGATGACAGCGGCAATCCCACCTATGCCATGAGCCTGTGGCCTGACTGGGACGGCAACTATGTCATGTATGTCAAGGCAATGGCAACGGCTTATTTCGGTTATGATGAGATGGGCTTCGGACATTATAATCCCACAAACGGCGAGTGGTACTATGCTATGGATGAGGGCAGCCCTTATCTGCAGATGCTGGAATTCTTCAATACCCTGTACCGCAAGGGCTTGCTGGATCCCGATTCCATGACCCAGATGTATGATCAGATGATCGAGAAGGTGCAGAACGGCGGCGTATTCTTCTCCATCTTTAATTATGCAGGCTCCGCAGCCTATAACACCGAGGAGCATATTGCAGAGAATAAGATTATGAGAAGTCTGGTTCCCACAGAGGCGTCTCCCATCGCCTATGGTATGAGCGTATACGGCGGCAACAGAGTGTGGAGCATCGGTTCCAAGACCCAGTATCCGGAGCTCTGCATGGAGATTATCAACTGGCTGTGTACTCCTGAAGGCAGGTTAACCATGGAATATGGCCCCAGAGGACTTTGCTGGGACTATGACGAGAACAACAAGACCTACCTTACGGATTTCGGTTATACCTGTGTAACGGACAGAACTACCATGATGCCCGAGGAGTGGGGCGGCGCTTCCTTTAATGACGGTGCATTCCAGATCAACAATACCACATGGTCGCTGAATGATGTGAACCCGGAGACCGGTGAGAAGTATGACAAGGAATTCTGGGCAAGCTACCAGTCGGAAGATGGTCTGAACGATGCGGACAGAGACTGGAGAAGCTACACCGGCTGCACCACTGTGGAGGAATACATGGAGCAGGGCAACTATGTGGTAGATATTGCCACCACATATGCTGAGAGCAAGAGAAGTGCGGAGCTGGACGTCATCTGGAATCAGGTAAAGACCTGCATCGTGGAGTATTCCTGGAAAGCCATCTATGCTTCAACCGAGGAGGAATTTGATTCCTTGGTACAGGAGATGAGAGGCAGGGTAAGATCCTACGATCCCATGGAGCAGTGCAAGCAATGGTGTGAACAGGAAGCAGCAAGAAAGAATAGTCTGCAGGCACCTCTTCGTTAATGATTGTTGATAGGGGCTGTCCTTGAAAAAGGGCAGCCTTTTTAAAAAGGATATGCGGGGATATTTAAAATGAAATTTTTCAGCGTAGACGGAGCTTTTTACCGGTTTATGTCGAGCTTGTGGGATGTGGTCAAGCTGAATTTTCTTTGGATTCTTTTCAGCCTGCCTGTGATAACCTTCGGGGCAGCTACGGTAGCTGCTTTCAGCGTTACTCATAAAATGGCGGAGGACAGGGAAGGATATGTGGGCCGTCAGTTTCTGAAGGCGTTCCGGGAGAATTGGAAACAGGGGATCCCGCTGGGGTTGCTGTTTTTGTTTTTCTGCTACGTAGTGTATCTGGATTATGAGCTGTATCGGGTGACAGAGTCCCTGGTGGTATTGATCTTTGGAATTCTGGCATTTGTACTGGGCGTATTCTTATTTCTATATTCCTTTGCATTGAGTGCAAGGTATGAAAACACATTGAAAAATACCCTGATGAATTCCCTACAGATCACTATCCGGTATTTTCCCAGAACCATCGGCTTGGTGGTGGTATTGGCTGTAGAACTGCTGGTTTTCTTTTTCAATACCACAACCCTGTTTTTTCTGTTGATCATCGGGCCTGCCTGTATCATATATACGATCAGCGGGTTTGCCATGTATATTTTCAGAGGGAACGAGGTCGATAACAAAGCGTGGGGCCCTAGATCGGAAGAGCACC
>CALWLO010000155.1 GCA_944381545.1 uncultured Acetatifactor sp.
ATATCACCACCATGAGTCCTTCTAACAGAGCCGCTCTTTGGGACGTCAGTTTTCTGACATGTATACTGTCCACCAGTCTTTTTGCAAGAAAATAAATCAAAAACAGCAGCCCAAAGGACAGCGCCAGAAGCCCCAGCGCTATATAGGAGATATTAGAATCCTGATTGCCGATCACCATACCCAGAAAGGACAGCACAACACCGATCCCCATCAGATACAGTGCCCATATACCATAGCTTACCGCATTTTTTTTATAGCTCATCCTTCGTTTCCTGCTCCTGTTCACTCTCCAATATCTTCTCAATATTATATCTGGGACGCTGCTTCACTTCCATATAGATCTTGCCGATATACTGGCCTACCAAGCCTACAGCCATAAGCTGAAGTCCCCCCAGGAACCAGATAGACAGGATCAGAGAAGTCCACCCCGGCACCACATGGCCGGTAAAATAGGATATCAATGCATATATGGCAGCTAATATGGAACAAATGATAATCATAAATCCCAGTCCCATAATCATGCTGATCGGCTTTACGCTGAAAGAAGAGATCCCATTGAAAGCCAGCGCCAGCATTTTCTTCAATGGATATTTGGACTCTCCTGCCACCCGCTCTTTCCGGTCATAATAGACGCTGTCGGTTTGATAGCCAATCAGGGGCATCATCCCCCGCAGGAACAGATTGGTCTCTTTATATTGGGAGAACTGCTCCACCGCACGCCTGGACATCAGACGGAAATCTGCATGATTGTAAACTGTCTTTACCCCCATCAGCGCCATCAGCTTATAAAATGCCTGTGCCGTAGTACGCTTGAAAAAGGTGTCGGTCTTCCGTTCCTTACGAACACCGTATACAATATCACTGCCCGCATGGTATTTATCAATCATCTCTTCAATTACGGACACATCATCCTGCAGATCCGCATCAATAGAAACCGTCACATCACTGCGCTCCATGGCGGTCAGAAGTCCCGCTGTCAGTGCAAACTGATGTCCCACATTGCCTGCCAGCTTTACGCCGCAGACCTGGGAAGGATACAGCCGGTGTTCTTCTTCGATCAATTCCCATGTTCTGTCCTTGCTGCCGTCATTTACGAACAGGATAAAACTGCTGCTGTCAATCTTTTTTTTGGCTGCCAGATCCTCCAAAACCCCTCTCAGGGCTTCTGAGGCAATCTTCAGCACTTCTTCCTCGTTATAACAGGGTACTACAATTGCAAGTCTGTCCATCACAATCCCCCTAAGTTCTTATCCCCAATTATTCATCCCAGTTATGATATACATTCTGCACATCATCATCGTCCTCCAGTATATCCAGAATCCTTGTCAGATTCTTGATTGCCGTCTCATCGGTAAGCGTAACATAATTCTGAGGCAGCATGGTTACCTCCGCACTGATCATGGGCACACCGGCTTCCTCCAGCCCTCTGCGCACCTCCTCCAGAGCATCGGGATCCGTCAGCACCTCAAAGCTGTCCTCTTCCTCCGTAATATCCTCCGCACCGGCATCCAGCGCCGCCATCATCAGATCATCAAATTCCATATCACATTCTTCCCTGTCAATAATGATCTGCCCTTTTTTATCAAACATAAAGGATACGCATCCGGGCGTGCCGATATTGCCCTGTCCCTTGGTAAAAGCGCTTCTTACATTCGCTGCGGTACGATTCTTATTATCCGTCAGGGCATCCACAATAATGGCGGTTCCTCCCGGGCCATAGCCTTCATAGGTAACATATTCATAATTCACATTCCCCACATCGCCGGCAGCCTTTTTAATGCCCCGCTCGATCGTGTCATTGGGCATATTGTTAGCCTTGGCCTTGGCAATAACGGTTGCCAGCTTAAAGTTATTGTTGGGATCCGGGCCGCCTTCCTTTACGGCAACGGCGATCTCACGTCCGATAATGGTAAAAATCTTACCCTTTGCAGCGTCATTTTTTTCCTTTTTATGCTTTATATTTGCAAATTTTGAATGTCCTGACATAAATTTTCTCCTTTTTTATTTTTGCAATTCATCTGCTTGCATTCATCATAACACTACTGCAGCGCTTCTTCAAGCGCTGGCTCTTCCTTCCCCGGCGGTTTTTCTTCCGGCAGCTTTGTTACCAATACACTGTGGATCATCTTGTTCTCCACGGACAACACCTGAAAATGATAACCCTCCACTGTGATTTCAAACCGTTCGTCTTTATCCGGGATCTTGTCCATTCTGGCGATCAGAAAACCATTCAACGTCTCAAATTCTTCCTCATGGAAGGAAATATGAAACCGTTCCTCCAGTTCCTCCAAGGGGGTTTTGCCCTCAATGATATACTCATCTTTTCCCTTTTCTTCAATAAAATCCTCGTCTTCGTCGTATTCATCCAGAATATTGCCCACAATCTCTTCTAGGATGTCCTCCATGGTCACCAATCCGGCAGTCTGTCCATATTCATCCACCACAATTACCATCTGCTGCTTATCCGACTGCATCTGCCGGAACAGCTCATCAATATTTCTGGTCTGGGGGATATAAACCGGTTCCCGCAGCAGATCCTTCAGCTGACCGATAGGGCGCTGCAGCATTTCCTCCGTATGATGATACCGCATGGCATCCTTCAGATAAAGAATACCGGTAATATGATCGATATTCTCCTCATATACCGGATAACGGCTGTTCTTGCCCTCTGCAATAAAGCCCAGGGCGTCCTTAAGCGGCATGGAACCATCCAGCGCCACGATATTGTTCCGATGAGTCATAATATCCTGAGCTTCTTTATCTCCAAATTCAAAAATATTGGAAATCATCTCTGCCTCGCTTGCCTGAATAATCCCCTGCTCATGTCCCTCATTGACCATATTGATAATCTCTTCCTCCGTCACATCCTCCTCATTGCCTACATTTCTGGCGCCGAACAAACGCAGGATCAGATTGACGGATACCGTCACCAGACCGGTAAAGGGGGTCAGCAGCTTCACCACTGCATATACAATATTGATGCTGGCATAGGCCCATCTCTCCGGCAGGCGCCGGGCAAGCTTTTTCGGCAGAAGCACGCCGAAAGTAAGTAATATGTACAGCAGAAATATCATGGTGATTACTACAGAAAATACGGTAATCACATACAGAGGGATCTGTATTCCCCCTGTCAGGTTCCGCTCTGTAAAGCCTGCTATAAAATTTTCCACAGCCTGAAACCAGATTCCCAGATAAATTCCGCCCATAATGATGTTGCTCAAAGTGGCAATCAGCTGTACGGAATTGATATACCGGGTAGGATCCTCCAGGATCTTAAACAGCCGCTGCGACCTTTTGTCCTTCTCCTCCTGGGCTCTTTTCTCCACGTCCTTTGGATTAAGCTGTTCTACCGCAGCGCCAAATCCATAGAAAAACATGTCCACCAAAACAAGAATCAAAAAAATAATAATACTGGCAGTGGGCCCGCCGTCTTCCATGTCCCTATCACTCCTTTATCTTAATCTATCAGATGCTGTTAATCATACCATCATTACCCCTATTCGTCAAGGAACAGTCTCTTTTTATGTATCCAGTTCCAGACTGATCATCAGCGCTCTGTTTACTTTTCGCATGATTTCCCCATCCAGATGACAGACCTTCGTCTTCAGGCGTTTCTTGTCAATGGTACGAAGCTGCTCCAGCAAAATAACAGAATCCTTATCCATGTCATATTCACTTGCACTCAGTTCGATATGGGTCGGCAGCTTCGCTTTGTTCATCTTAGAAGTGATTGCCGCACAGATTACCGTAGGACTGTGCCGGTTGCCCACATCGTTCTGAATAATCAGTACCGGTCTGATCCCCCCCTGTTCCGAGCCGATCACCGGCCGCAGATCCGCATAAAATATATCTCCTCGTTTCATTCCCCTGATACCTCTCGAAAATTTTATTTACTCTGAGTATTTCCACTTTTTCTCAAGGTATTCAGCCGATAAAGAAAGTGTGTCTGTCTGGAAGGCTACTGCACCCTGTTCCCTTTCACATAAACCCTCGGAACCCTGGGACTGATGTCGCACATCAGTTCATAATTAAAACGCCCCGACAGCTTCCCCAGCTCCTGTGCCGTGATCTCTTCCTGACCGTCCCGGCCGATCAGCACCACCGGGGTTCCCTCGGATGCCTCCGGCAGATCTGAAAGATCCACCATAAACTGATCCATACAGATTCTGCCCAGTATGGATGCCCTTCTTCCCCCAATCAGGACACTGCCCTTACCAGAGAGACTTCTGGGATAACCGTCCCCGTATCCCACCGGCACAGTACCCACCCGCATCCGCCTGTCAGCTGTGAATGTACCGCCGTAGCTGATGCTCTGTCCCGGTTCGATCTCTTTTACATAGACCAGACGGCTGTGAAGGGATAAGGCGGGCTGCAGCCCCTCCGATTCCGCCGCCACCTCTTCGGAAGGGCAGAGACCATAGAGAATAATGCCTGCGCGCACCAGATCCAGGTTGGCCTCTCTCAGCTTCAGTATTCCTGCACTATTAGAGGCATGGTGATAGGGGATCCGTATTCCCAGACGGGCCTGAGCCAATGCCGTAAAGTCCCTAAACCGCTTCATCTGTTCCAGAGTGCTTTCCATATCCGCCTCATCCGCCCGGGCGAAATGGGTAAAGATCCCCTCCAGCTCCAGATTTCCTGAAGCGGCAATCCGCTTCAGGAAAGCAATGTTTTCCTCCCTTGGCTGTATGCCGATCCTCCCCATTCCTGTGTCCACCTTTACATGGACAATCGCTTTTCTGCCCATGCGCCTCGCCGTTTCTTCCAGCTGCTCCAACGTATCCTCCCGGAATACTGCCAGCCGCACCTCCTGATCGATCAGTTCCTCATAGGCATAAGGAAAGGTATAGCCCAGTACCAGTATGGGCTTGCGGATACCCGCCCGGCGCAGTTCCAGCGCCTCTTCTGCCGTAGCCGCCGCATAGCCCCCCAGCTCCTCTAAGTTTTCTGTTTCCTTGGCAATGGGCACACTGCCATGGCCGTAGCCATCCGCCTTAACCACCGCCAGGATCCGGGTATGGGGATCAATGCGCTGACGGATGTATGCCAGATTCGCACGAATGGCGTCCAAATCTATCTGCGCATATACTCTGCTGTACTCCCACTCTCTAATATCCATAATCCACTGTCTCCTTCCGGGGGGCTCCTGTATCTGCAATTACCTCCCCTATGGCCTCCGCCAGCTTTCCTGCAGTCAGACCATAGCTGCTGCATACCGCAGCAGCCCTCTCTCCCGCCAATCCGTGTAGATATACGCCCACACTGGCTGACGTAAAAGCATCCGCTCTCTGAGCCAGCAATGCGGCTATGATCCCGGTCAGCACATCGCCGCTTCCGGCAGTGCCCATACCGTTATCCCCCGTCAGATTGATGCAGCACTTACTCTGCTGGCCGCAGATCAGCGTCCTGGCGCCCTTACACACCAATATGCAGTGCAGATCCTGCGCCTGGATCCGCGCCGTCCGCTCCCGATCCTCCCGGATCTGGGAAAGCGTCTTCCCGCTGAGCCGGGAAAGTTCTCCCTCATGAGGTGTCAGAATAATGCTTCTTCCCTCTTTACCCTGATCCGATACCAGGATCTGCAGGCTCATATCCCCGGCAATCATATTCAGCGCATCCGCATCCAACACCAGAGGCAACCGGCTTTCCTTCAGCACCCCTGTCAAAATCTCTTTTACCGTCGTATTTTTTCCCAGTCCGGGGCCTATGGCGATCACATCCGCCCATTCACAGCCCTGTCTCCAATTCTCCGGCGCTGTGTAGAGCGCCTCCGGCACCGAAGTCTGCAGTATGCCTCTGTTGTCCTGGGGACAGACCACCCGCACCATGCCCGCTCCCGTTTGGTAAGCCGCTTTCGCCGCCAGTACCGCAGCCCCCGGCATCTGTTCAAATCCTGCGATCAGCAATACC
>CALWLO010000156.1 GCA_944381545.1 uncultured Acetatifactor sp.
GGACGGACCTTCATCATCTGGGCGATTCCGGCTAAAATGCGCCAGAACGGACATCCATCCAAGAGGACTTTTCAGGCCATCCGCATTGAGTGCAATCATGAGCTGGATGTACTTCGGAGCGCTTTGGAGGATCTGATTGGCCTGCTCTCTCCCGGAGGAAGGTTATGCATCATAACCTTCCATTCCCTGGAGGATCGGATTGTGAAAACAGCCTTTAAGAAAGCGGAAAATCCCTGCAGCTGTCCGCCGGAATTTCCGGTTTGCGTCTGTGGAAAAAGGCCGCTGGGTAAGGTAATTACCAAGAAGCCTGTCTTGCCCGGAGAAAAGGAGCTCGCAGAAAACAGCCGCTCTAAAAGTGCAAAGCTGCGGGTATTTGAAAAAAATAAGTGCTGAAGGAGAAAGGATATTGAAATCATGGCACGAACAGTTAATCATAACAGAACAGTAAATTCCTATAGAAGCACAGGCGGCCGCCAGAGCAGCAGGACTTCCGGCAGCTATGTGTATGGCAATACCGTGCGCAAGCTGGATGTTCAGAGAGAGATGGAGCAGCCCCGCCGCCGGACGCTGAGCAATGCAACCCGGAAAAACCGGGATAAGGCCAGGCACATGAGCTTGGGATATGTGGCATTTCTGGTGCTGGCGATGTGCGTAGCCGGTTATGTGCTGGTGCGCTATATTCAGCTTCAGGCCGATATTACAACAGTAACGGAGCGCATTGCCGGACAGGAGCAGGAGCTGAACAACCTGAAGGTGACCAATGACGAGGATCTGAGCCGTATCACCAGCAGCATCGATATGGAAGAGGTAAAGCGGGTAGCCATCAGTGAACTGGGGATGGTATATCCCGAGGAGGGACAGATCATCACCTATTCCAGCGAGGGCTACGATTATGTACGTAAGGTGGATAACGGTAATTAGGAAAGGATTATATTCGTGAGAGAGCGAAGCAGAGAGGGAAGACCGTCAGCGGGCAGCGCAGCCCGCTACCGGCGGAAACAGGAGAAAAGATTTGGCAGTTGGATGCAGAAGAAGCTGGTGGTACTATTTTTACTGATACTGCTGGCTTTTGCTGGGTTAAGTATCCAGCTGATACGGATTACCAGGGAAAACGGAGATGAATATACTCGTCAGATCCTGTCCCAGCAGCAGTATGACAGCACCACCATCCCATTCCGGCGGGGGGATATTGTGGATGCCAAGGGAACCCAGCTGGCGGTCAGTGAGACCGTATATAATGTGATCCTGGATATCAAGGTAATCCGGGAGAAGGAAAAGCTGGACAATAAGGACTATATGGAGCCTACGCTTCAGGCGTTGGATCAGTATTTTGAGCTCAATATGTCTGATATCCGTTCTTATGTGGATACTCATGAAAATTCTGCCTATTATGTGGTGACCAGGCGCAGGTCATTTGATGAAATCAGCGGAATCCAAGCGGCTATGGAGGAAGAGGGCAGCCTGATTCAGGGAATCTGGTTTGAAAAGGAGTACAAGCGCTATTATCCCATGGGGTCTCTGGCCTGCGATGTGATCGGCTTTACCAGTTCGGATAATGTGGGCGCCTACGGTCTGGAAGCCTATTATAATGAAGAACTCAACGGCACTACGGGCAGGGAATTCGGGTATCTGAATGATGATTCCACGCTGGAGAGAACCGTAAAGCCGGCAGAGGACGGCTATACCATCCATACCACGATAGACGCCAATATTCAATCCATTGTGGAAAAGTATTTAAAGCAGTTCAACGAGGAGCATAAGGATGGGGTGCGGGCCGGCAACGGAGCGGAAAATGTGGGCTGCATTATCATGGAGGTCAATACGGGAGAGATCCTGGCCATGGCCAGCTACCCGGATTATGATCTGAACGATACCCGCAACACGGACGCAATGATCGGCAATGTGATGGTGGATGCGGAGGGCAAGAAGACCAAACAGTATATCACGGCGGAAAGTATTGCACAGATGGACGATACCACTCTGTATATGAACCTGAATTATCTGTGGAAAAATTTCTGCATCAGCGATACCTATGAGCCGGGTTCCACGGCAAAGCCTTTTACCACAGCCATAGGCCTGGAGACCGGAGCCCTTACGGGCAATGAGGTCTATGAGTGCAATGGCTCCCTGGAGATCGGTGGTCATACGATCCGCTGCCATAACCGCTGGGGAGACGGGGCCGTGAGCGTGGAGGATGGAATCGCCTGGTCCTGTAATGTGGCGCTGATGAAAGAGGCGCAGGCCATTGGCATTGAGAGCTTCTCCCAGTTCCAGCAGGCTTTTAATTTCGGTTTAAAGACCAATATTGATCTGGAGGGAGAGGCAAGAACAGCATCCCTGATTCTGGACGGGGATCATATGACCACTACGGATCTGGCAACCTACTCCTTTGGACAGGGCTTTAATGTGACGATGATCGAGATGATTACGGGTTTCTGCTCCCTGATCAACGGCGGCTACTATTATGAACCTCATGTGGTAAATAAGATCACCAATGCAGGCGGCGCAACGGTGGAGAATATCGAACCCAGAGTGCTGCGTCAGACCGTATCGGAGTCCACCTCGGAAAAGATCAGACAGTATTGCGAGGCCGTGATAATGCGGCAGAATGATACCCGGATCACCGGGCGGACGGCCCGGCCTGCCGGATATGCTATCGGCGGCAAGACCGGTACGGCTCAGACCTTTGACAGTGAGACCGGGAAGCGTTCCCAGACGGAGTATGTGGTGTCCTTTCTGGGCTATGCTCCTGCAGACGATCCCCAGATCGCCATCTATGTGGTGGTGGACAGGGCCAATGCAGCATCCCAGGATGATGCAAAATTTGCCACGGGCATTGTACGCAATGTACTGACAGAAGTACTGCCTTATCTGAATATCTATATGACGGAGGAATTATCCGAGGCTGAGATCCGGGAACTGGAGGAACTGCAGCTGGCGATTACCAATCAGTATACCCAGACCCCGGAGGACGAGGATCTGGAAAGCATGGAGAGCCAGGAGCCCCAGGAGAATCCGGAAGAACCCGAGGATAGCGGACAGCCGGCATGGATGAGCTTCCCCATCGATCCGGCAACGGGGCACCGTGTAGACCCGGATACCGGAGAGCATTACGATCCGGATACCGGCGATGCCATAGACGGCAGCTGGAGTGCCCTGGAATAGGGCAGATGAACTTCACGAATAACCTCATAATAATGGGAATACAGTATAGTAACGGTTATTATGAGGTTATTCTTATGCCGGAAATACAGAATAAAATTGCACATCGAAAAAAAATCCTGGTGATTTTTTTGGGCTGTGCGCTGGTGCTGGTAGGGCTGTTTGCCCGCTTGGTGTATCTGATGATCTGGAAAGCGGACTATTATGCGGAAAAAGCCACCCAGCTCCATGAACGGGAGCGCAGTATAAAGGCGGCAAGGGGACGTATTCTGGACTGCAATGGGGAGGTGCTGGCAGATAATAAGACGGTTTGCACCATTTCTGTGATTTATAATCAGATCGAGGATCCGGAAGCGGTGATCGAAATGCTGTGCAGAGAACTGGATCTGTCCGAGGAATATGTACGCAGCCGGGTGGAGAAATACAGCTCTATGGAACGGATCAAAAGCAATGTGGATAAAAGCATCGGCGACCGGATCCGGGAGTATGAGATCCCCGGTGTGAAAGTGGATGAGGATTATAAGCGGTATTATCCCTATGGGGAGCTGGCCAGTAAGGTGCTGGGCTTTACCGGCGGGGATAACCAGGGGATCATCGGCCTGGAGGTTATCTATGAGGAATATCTGCAGGGAGAGCCGGGGATGATCCTGACGGTGACGGATGCCAAGGGGATCGAGGTGGAAAGCGCGGGGGAGCGGCGGATCGAGCCGGTCAGCGGCAATGATCTGTATATCAGTATGGATCGGAATATCCAGACCTACGCCACTCAGCTGGCCTATCAGGCCATGGAGACCAAGGAGGCGGACAGCGTATCCATCCTGGTGATGAATCCCCAGAACGGGGAGATCTATGCCATGGTAAATGTGCCGGAGTTTGATTTAAATGATCCCTACGCCCTGCCGGAGGGGACTTCGGAGGAACTCTCCCAGGAGGAACAGCAGAACCTGCTGAATCAGATCTGGCGAAACGGCTGCATCAACGATACCTATGAACCGGGCTCCACCTTTAAAACCATCACTGCGGCGGCAGGGCTGGAGCAGGGGGTGATCACTCCCCAGAGCCAGTTCAGCTGTCCGGGTTTTATTGTAGTGGAGGACCGGAAGATTCGGTGCCATAAGGTGGGGGGCCATGGAGGACAGGATTTTGTCCACTGCATGATGAACAGCTGCAATCCGGCGCTGATCTCCGTAGGGCTTTTGCTGGGGGTGGATACTTATTATGCTTATTTCACCCGTTTCGGTCTGCTGACCAAGACCGGCGTGGATCTGCCGGGAGAGGCGGGCACCATTATGCATAATAAAGAAAATATGGGACTGGTGGAGCTGGCAACGGTATCCTTCGGTCAGTCCTTTCAGATCACTCCCATACAGCTGTTGACCACGGCCTCCTCGATTATCAACGGCGGCAGGAGGATCACGCCGCATTTGGGAGTCAAGGTAGTGGACGCTCAGGGAGAACTGGTGGAAAGCTTTGCTTATCCGGTAACCAATGACATCGTGTCCGAGGAAACCTCCGCCACCATGCGGGAGATCCTGGAGATGGTGGTGAAGGAGGGATCCGGTAAAAACGGCGCCGTGGAGGGCTACCGGATCGGCGGCAAGACTGCCACCAGCCAAACCTTGCCCAGAGGCAGCGGACGGTATATTTCCTCCTACATCGGCTTTGCACCGGCGGACGATCCCCAGGTCATCGCCATAGCGATTGTAAATAATCCCCAGGGCGTGTATTATGGTGGACAGGTGGCTGCTCCCATTATCAGGCAGCTGTTTGAGAACATCCTGCCCTACATGGGGATTGAACAGACGGAAAAGACGGAAGAGGACAGCAATACATAAGCACGTCTTGCAATATAGAACAGTTTGGGATTATAATAAGGATAATGTGCGGAGCCATGCAGGCGCCAGGGAGGATAGAAGATGTTTGAGGGACAAAAGTGTTTGGTAATTGGATCCGGTATCAGCGGCGTGGGCGCTGTAACCATGCTGGCACATATGGGAGCGGATATCCTTTTTTGCGACGGCAGTGATCAGATCACGGTTCAGGAGCTGGAGGAAAAGGTGCCCCGGGGCGTACAGGCAGCGTGCTATGTGGGGGAGCTGCCCCCGCAGCTTCTGGGGCAGATACAGGTGGCAGTTCTCAGTCCCGGCGTGCCTGTGGATATTCCCCTGGTGCTGGAGCTGAAGGCCCGGGGAACCCGGATCATCGGAGAGATTGAGCTGGGCTTTCTGGCGGAGCGGGGCCAGGTGGCCGCCATCACCGGCACCAATGGGAAAACCACCACCACCACCCTGGTGGGAGAGATTATGAAAGCGCACCTGGGACAGGATAAGGTATTTGTGGTGGGCAACATCGGCAATCCCTATACCATGGAGGCGGAGAAAACCGGGCCGGATACGGTGACGGTGGGGGAGATCAGCAGCTTTCAGCTGGAAACCGTGGACACTTTCTGTCCGAAGGTTTCCGCCATATTGAATGTGACGCCGGATCATTTGAACCGCCATCACACCATGGAGGCCTATGTGGAAGCCAAGGAGCGGATCGCTCTGCGGCAGACCCCGGATCAGATCTGTGTGCTGAATTATGAGAACGGGTATACCCGTGACTTCGGCGGCAGATGTCCTGCCCATGTGGTATATTTTTCCTCGGCAAGGGAGCTGGCGGAGGGATATTTCCTGAAAGGGGAGGAGATCTGCCTGGCAGAGG
>CALWLO010000157.1 GCA_944381545.1 uncultured Acetatifactor sp.
AAAACGGCACAAAAAGAAACCCCTAATTCCCCCATGAATGGGGGTAAGGGGGTTGAAGTGTCGAAGACACTTTTTTAATGGGAAGAGGGCAATGCTCCAGCGACTACTGAATATACACAAAATAATGGGTACTATTCGGATGACCCGGATTTCCGCCCATATCTGGTGAGTTTTCCGGTGCTGGAAGGAACAGAAGTAAAGGGAGCGGTGCTGATTTGCGCAGGGGGCGCTTTCCAGTACCGCAGCGATGAAAACGAAGGGACACCGGTTGCTCAGGAACTGGCAAGCAGGGGCTATCAAAGCTTTGTGGTAAATTACCGTCTGCGGCCCTATACTCAGGAGGAGGGCGCTTTGGACTTGGCCCGTGCCGTCCGCTTTGTCCGTAAAAATGCGGATGTGTATGGAATTGATGAGAACGATATCGCTGTTATGGGTTTTTCAGCAGGAGGTATCCTTGCGGGTGAGATGCTGTTAAATTATGACGGTCTGGTTAACGGCACGGCGTTAGATGCGGATTATATCCCGGATGCTCTGGACGAGATTTCTGCAGATGCGGCGGCTGATGGAATGATCTATTCCTTTTATGGCAGACTGAGTGTGGGCAGTACGGATGTGGAAATGCTCCACACCGGGAATCTGCCGCCTACCTTCTACTGCTATGGCACCCGTGATCCGTTTTATGAGCAGTTCCTTGCCAATGCAGATGCGGTAGAAGCCGCCGGAGTACGGGTGGAACGGCTGGAACTGGATGGCCGCCCTCACGGCTTTGGCTATCGGGAGGACTGGTTTGACGCCTATGACAGCTTCCTGACGGAGGTATTTGGGGAATAGCAGAGGTTTTCTTTGTGTGGTATAAAAACATAGCCGTCGCTTGACAGAGCGTTATTATCAGAGTAAAATCAGAGAAAACATAGATCAGGAGAAAAGTAATGGTTGCCCAGTGTGTGAAATGCGGAAATTATGAATGGAATAAAATAGTAGAGGATAATCGGATAACCTGTCCTAATTGTGGCTATAGTTGGAAATTCAATAAACTGCCGCTTTTTATTTTAACGGGCTGCAGTGGCGTCGGAAAAACCACAACAGCACATGAATTCATGTTGAGTACGGGGGATATTGTTGTATTGGAAGCAGATTTTTTCTTTAATATCATGCCGCATGAAACACAAGAAGATTATTTGCAGCAGATTGAAATGCTCGAAGATTTATCAAAGAATATTATGCACGCAGGCAAACCGGTTCTTTGGGCAATGGCAGGGAATTTAGATAAACTAAATAAGGTGTATAATCGTCAATTTTATTCGGATATTTTTTGTCTTGCCTTAGTATGTGAGGAAGAAACCCTTCGCCGTAGAATGATGCAAGGAAGGGGAATATCGGATGAAGAATGGATTCAGAGTTCTATACAGTATAACAATTATTTTAAGACGCATACGGTTATATATGATATGCCATTTGATGTCTGCGATACAGAAGGTAAGAAAACGGGCGAGATTGTAGAAGAAGTCAAGAAATGGGTAAAAGAAAAAATGGCGGGGAGTAAGTAATCATCGCAGAATCCTTTCCCCGGATGGCGGCTTCCGGAATGGATCATGATGCAGAGATAACCCTCGACATTCTCTCGGAGCTCGATAGGAGGAAATTATGGACAACGATGTTAGAATCAGAACTGCGGAGATAGGCGACGCAGAGGAGATACGGAAAATTTATGCTCCCTATGTAGAGAAAACCGCAATCACATTTGAGTATGAAGTGCCCAGTCTTGAAGAGTTCACAGACAGAATAAAAAAGACCCTGCAGAAATATCCCTATCTTGTTGCCGAAAAAGACGGGGAGATCCTGGGATATGCATATACAGGCCCTTTTGTAGGACGGGCCGCCTATGACTGGGCTGTGGAGGTGACAATTTATCTCAAGGAGAACAAACAGAAATTAGGTCTGGGAAGAAGGCTTTACCACGCAATAGAGGGAATCTGCAAGGCGCAGAATATTACAAACTTATACGCTTGTATCGGTTATCCGGAAAAGGAGGATGAATATTTGACCCTCAACAGCGTACAATTCCATGCGCATATGGGCTATCATATGGCGGGGGAATTCCATCAATGCGGATATAAATTCGGCCGCTGGTATCATATGGTCTGGATGGAAAAAATCATCTGTACACATTATCCCGAACCCGCTCCGTTAGTGCATTTTCCTGATCTGGATGCAGAAGCTCTCAGGCAGATGGGAATACGATAAATGACACTTATCTTGAAAAACAATACTGTTTGAACACAGTGGGAAACAGAATGCGGGGGTAGGGATATGGGAATTGCATGGAAAAAAAGGCTGCTATGTATAGGAAGCTGTCTGGCAATGCTGACAACGGGCTGTGGAACCGGCCAGAGGGCAGAGAGCCTTGGCGAAGCGGAAGTATCGGCAGAAGCATCTGCCGATTCAGAGGAGCAGAGTAGCGAATCATCAGCGCAAAGCGCCGGAGGGGATGAGGAGCAGCCTGCGGAAACGGACGGAGAGAACCGGCCGGAACCGGAAGACAGCCAGGAGCAGGGCGCAGAATCGGAGGAGCCTTTGGCGGAGGAAGATCTTTACTGGCAGGAGGTATTGGCGGAGTTTGGAAACAGCAGATATGATCTGACTGCCGCCCTGACCGGGCCCGCTTTAAAGGATCTCTGCAGTGACTATTTTACTCTGGGAGTGGGAATTAACGGCAGTACATTGGAGAACCAGACGCTGAACATTCCGGAGTATATGGCTGTGGTGAAAAAACACTTTAACAGCTGTACCATGACGAATCTGATGAAGTGCGGATACATCCTGGATCAGGATGGCTCCCAACAAAGTGCGGCGCAGGGGGACGGCAGTCCGGTGCTTTCCTTTGAAACCATTGATCCCACACTGGAGTGGTGCCGGCAGAATGGGGTGCAGATGCGGGGACATACCCTGGTCTGGCACGCTCAGGCCCCGGAATGGTTTTTCCGGGAAGGATACAGAGATAACGGAGCGTATGTGGATAAGGAAGTCATGCTTTTTCGTATGGAGAGCTATATCGCCCAGCTGATGACCCATGTGCAGGACAATTATCCCGGTGTGGTATACTGCTGGGATGTGGTGAACGAGGCGGTAGATCCGGACAAAGGGGACCAAAACAGTGCTTTCCTTTGCCGCACGGAAAATGACGGTGTCCCGAATCCCTGGTATGCTACCATTGGAGAGGATTATGTGGAAATGGCGTTTACCTATGCCCGGAAATATGCTGCAGATGGAGTCAAGCTTTTTTATAATGATTTCAATACCTATCAGACGGAAAAAAGAGACGCCATCTATACGCTCTGCGCCTCTCTGAAGGAAAAGGGATTGATAGACGGCATCGGTATGCAGGGATACTGGGGCCTGGACTATCCGTCCATCGGCGTTCTGGAAACAACCTTCCGCAAATTTGGGGAACTGGAGCTGGAAATCCATATCACAGAGCTGTCCGTGGGAGTGGATGAGGAGAATGAGGAGAGCTTCGAGGAGCAGGGCAGCCGGTATGGGGCCATTTTCATGGCATTGAAGAATCTGGATACGGAAGGCGGCGGAGATGTCAATATTACGAATGTGACCTTTTTTGGACTGATTGATCATTACCGTCAGGGGGATACCACCAATTCCCGGCTGTTTGATGCGGTTTACCAGCCCAAGCCTGCCTTTATTAAGGTCAGGAATATGCTGAATACCCTATATCATTAATATTCCGAAGAAGATCCGCATTTATCAGGACAAAGGAGTTGTTCCGGTTAGGCGACAATGTGGTTTGGCAGATTACAAATCTGAAGGAGTTCCAGTAAGCCTTCTAGGATTCCATATCCGTTTTCAATCCCTCAAAGTCCAGATAATCCTCGATAAATTGCTTTCGCAGGAGATCCAGGGGAATAAACTCATTGTATTTTCCGGGGATCTGCACCTTATCCGGCAGAGGCAAACTGTACAGGTCGAGAGGGGAACGCAGAATATCGGCGATCACGGCACTTAGTTCTTCCGGCGTGCCGCTGAAGACGATTTCCAGATACACGCCCCTGCCCAAGGGCATTCGGCTCTTGATCCTGCGCTGCTTCAGCCCATAGTGGAGAGTAAGTAGCTGGCGGGTGCCGATCCAGGGGAATATGGCATATTTCCGATCGGACAGGGGTGTGACAAGCCGATCCAATATTCCGCTGCCCCGGGCAATATACCGTATTTCGGTGAGCCGCTCTCTGCACCGCTGGCTTAAATAGGGGAAAGTTTCATCCGTTTGCATAATACTGCGCATTTTCCGCACCAGCACTGTGTGAAGCTCAAAGGTAAAGTCCACATCCCAATCCACCACGGAGATCCCCGGAACCTTCTTGACGAAGATTACCTTGGATTTGACGTTTACATCCACTGTCTCCCAGGACATCCCGGCCAGAGCAAAACGAACTCCCACCGGATAGACCTTGTCTACCGTACCGATGGTGCGGTTCTCGTCCTTTACCAGAAAATAATCCGTGGAGAGAAAAACCGTCAGGAATTTATGGCTGTTTACGATTTTTTCTCCGTCCCGGCCGATGACCAGTCCACCCTGCTCCGTGCGCTGCAGCTGGTCAATGTCAATCAGATGCCTGAGCAGCCGTGCATAATCCTCCTGTGGGATATGCCTAAAGCACCCCAGCGTAAGGACGGCCTGGGCCAGGCCTGCCGGCGACATCTCCCCGTTGCTTTTTAAGCAGCTCATGGTCTGATGATAGAGGAGATTGTAGGCATACTTCTGGGGAGGGATCGGTTCCAGCCAGTGTTCCTTCAGATACAGCTCAATAATGGCGATCATGCGTATAAATTCCCAGTTAATCGGCCCCAGAACATCATCGGAATTGATTTTGAGGCTTTCCACGAAGGTAAAAAGCAGCTGGGGCACCTGTCCCCGGCGGCCGCAGCGTCCCAGCCGCTGGGCAAAGCTGGAGACGCTGGTGGGTGCGCCGATCTGTACCGCCTGATCCAGAGAACCGATATCAATGCCCAGCTCCAGTGTGACCGTGGCGCCGGTGACGATCTTTTCATCGTCGGACTTCATCTCATTTTCCGTATTTTCCCGCAGCAGGGCCGATACGTTTCCATGATGTACGCGGTAGACATCGGGGGCTTTGTTTTTCAGGGCAATCTCTCTTAAGTTGGCGATAACCAGTTCTGATTCTTCCCGGCTGTTGGTAAAAATAATGGTCTTTTTGTCCAGGGTCTGTTTAAAGAGATATTCGTAATGCTCCCTGTCTCCCATATCGCCGCAGGAGGTGTCGCTGACGACGGTTCCCCCGCCGTCTTTTTCGATCAGGTCCCGTTCATCCGCATAGTTGACGAAACGCTCCACATGCAGGCGAATACGCTTTTTGCCCTCATCTGTAACCGGTGCGGCACAATCTCTGCCGGTTCCGGTATTCAGCCAGTTTTTGGCCAGTGTGACATCCCCCAAAGTGGCCGAAAGCCCGATCCTGCGGGGGTTTACTCCGGTCAGCTGCTTCAGCCGCTCCAGCACGCATAGAAGCTGCAGCCCCCGGACATCCCGCATAAAATAGTGAACCTCGTCGATAATCACAAACCGCAGGTCTGAAAACATCGTCAGGCAGGCTCCCCGCTTGCCGGTCAACAGGCTTTCCAAAGATTCCGGAGTGATCTGCAGGATCCCCTCAGGGTGCTTCATCAATTTGTTTTTCTGCGTGACGGAGGCATCCCCATGCCATTTCGTCACAGGAATATGGGAGTCCTTAAGCAGCTGCTCCAGCCGCAGAAACTGGTCGTTGATCAGCGCTTTCAAAGGGGAGATATAG
>CALWLO010000158.1 GCA_944381545.1 uncultured Acetatifactor sp.
GGAGGTCCGTGCCAAAGGGAGCCCATGGAAGGACGCAGTTGGGAAATCCCTCCAATCTGGGAAGTCCGATTGTCACAGCAGCTGTGGAGCTGTTTGACCAGATCGCCAATCGTTCGCTCACAGTGCGCCGGATCACGATTGCCGCGAACCGGGTGGTACAGGATGATGGGGTATACCAGTTTGACTTGTTTCCGATGTAAAAAAGCAGGAAAAAGAAAAGAACTTGCAGAAGGCTATGCTGGGAATTAAAAAGAAGTATGGAAAGAACGCCATCCTGAAAGGCACGAACTTCCTGGATGGCGCTACCATGCGGGAGCGAAATAAACAGATCGGCGGCCATAAGGAATCCTAAATTCAGAATTGCAGGAACCGTATAAGCTCCGCTTATCGATGTCCCATAGTTTTTATGCTCATTGGCATCATCATTTCCCCTTTGTTTTCTGCCTTTATATATTTGCTATGTACTAAATTCAGAGCAAAAATCTTAAAAGAACAGCATACAAAGAGAGGCGGCAAAGAATCATATGAGCAAAGATACAAATCCAGCACTCGCAGAACACACTGTACCTGACGCACCTGCAGCTCCTGTTTCACAGGTAGTACAGACAATACCTCCAGCACAAGCTGCTGTAGAAATCCCCCAATTTGCATCTCCGACTCAGGAAGCCAGATATCATATTCTGCAGTATCTGACAAAAAATCGGGGGATACCTCAACGCTGTTCTGCCATTGTGCAGGCAGTCAGAGAACGCAACGCTTCCATCAGCCGAAACGCCATCGATACTGCTCTTTACGAATTAACCAGTCGCCGCCAGCTTCTCATAAAGATTTCACGTGGGGTATATCAGCTCAACACTGTCACTGCTTCTAACGATACACCTCAAGAGTTTATGCAGCTTTCAGCTCCCGCCGTAGAGGCGACATCCGCATTGGACGCTTTGGAAATGGCCCTTTCCTGTATTAACTCATATCAAATCACAGTAAAAATAGCTGACATCGATGAGATATTTCTTCGCAAATATCAGATTTTAATCGACACGAAGCAATTTTTACTTACTCAGATGGATGAAATAAATAACCTGGACTCTGGAACAAAAGAGCCCGATAACGGGGTACGCCCAACGCAAAATGTTCATGAGGTGAAACATGACGGACAAAAATCTATCGACAAAACCAGCTGACAATTACAAAAACACACCAATGGGAAAAGCTGTTCAAAAAAAATATGCCGATATCCTGCATGGTTCCCGGCCGGAGCCGTCATACAGGCATCCACGGATGACCCTTTCCAACCGGGCCAAGATCTTCTCCCCATTTGCAGCACTGCGTGGATACGAGGAAGAGATCGCTGCGGAGGGCGAGGAACATCTGAAAGTTACAAAAATCAGATTTTCCGAGGAAGATAAAGGAAAACTCTCCGATAAACTCCTGCAGGTTAAAAAAGGTATGGAAGTGACTGTGTGCTTCTTTGAAACAGATATTGATCCCGCCTCATTCAACACACCATCCAAACCAGCCACTCCCCTTGGCCGCTATCGGACAATCGCTGGTACTGTTGAACGGATCGATCCTGTATATCGTGAATTGCAGTTCAGCACGGGCGATAAGAATGCGCTGGGAAAAGAATTGCCTGTAATAATCCGCTTTGATGATATCCTGGACTTGTCTGGAGATGGAATCGTGGACATTGATGAATATCTAGGAATTGAGAAAGATTAGAGCCAAGCATTCATGTCCACACCTATAAACCTCAACACAGTCCCTCACATTCTATATCATCTTTACAAGATTAGCCTATATCCCCTTGCTATGTGCCTTTTATGACGGTAACATGTCCCTACCCTGAAAGGGAATCTGTAAATAAGGAGACATGCCATGAGACATATCAGGACAAACCATAATCCACTAACAGTATCTGATATCCTTTTGGAAAATGGGACCGCTCGCCTGGAGGATTTCTACCCGCTTACCAAAGTGAAAACTGCGTCTGATAAAAAGAAGCTTTTATCCCAAGGCTACAATCCCGGGTATACTGTTTCAGAATGGCCATACGCACTTCCCGTTAATAAAATTTACTATAGTAAGCATCTGATCCCATCCACATATTATTATGACCCGGATAACGAGGCCATTCCTATTGCTCTCTGCCTGAATATCTACGGCACGGAACGGATCCCTATCATCCCAGATTCAGATCAATTCTGCGAATACATCCTGGATTTTGCTGCAAGCCTGCAGAACCCGGATAAGGATAAAATATTCTCATATTTATATAACCAGGATGATGGCATACGTTCACAACTCCTGGCCGAGTACATAAGACGCTCTTCTCCCTCCCCGGAGCTCTTCGATCTGTTCCAGATGCTTTATACAGTCACCGATTACAATGCAGGTGAATATGGTACAGACCTGCTTCAAAAGCTGGCCTTCTGCCGATCCGATGCGCAGATTCAAAAGATCCACAATGCTCTGGCTGATTACCCGGAAGAACTCATCGTCTACCGCGGAGAGGCGGAAGGAAGCACAAACTACCGGAAAGCCATCAGTTGGTCGCTGGATATCAACACGGCTTTCTTCTTTGCCTGCAGGCACGGAGACCAAAACCACGCCAGGATCATCCGGGCCAGAATCCACAAACAGGACGTTATCGCAGTGAACCTGGACAGCAGAGAAAAAGAAATCATTGCGGTTCCTGGCGTACCCATCAAAGTAACTGTCGAGCGTCTGATCGGCCCTGACTCTTCCTTGCTCATGCCATTCCATCATTTGGATGAGTATCGAAAAAGTGTGGAGCAGATCCGGCGTTTATATAAACTCTACCAGAGAAGTGGAACAGATCACGGCCAACTCCACAGCGCGCGAGTCCTATTCCTTGCTCTTGCGATCATCCAGTCTGGAAAAATCAAGCTGAGTCCAATGGAACGGACGCAGCTCTTAACTGCTATCGTTTTCCATGATATTGGCAGGGCTGATGACGGTGTGGACGATGGACATGGGAAAGCCAGTCGTCAAATCTATGAAACCCGTGTAGGTAAGTCGCTGGATCCCGCCGTCAGTTTTCTTATTGAATATCACTGTCTTGATGATAAACTGGCAGAAGAATACCTAAAATCAACCGATACGATCCGGGCAAAGAAACGTACCCGGCTCCTGTATCAGATCTTAAAGGATGCGGACGCCCTGGACCGTGTGCGGTTCGGAATTTACGATCTGGATGTCAACCAGCTCCGGCTGCCTATCTCGCACAAACTTGTCCCATTGGCGGTTACCGCTGTGACCGGGATTAAAATATGATGAACGAATAATTGATAAGCCGCACGGAATAGCGGAAAGGCCCACTGAGGAACCAGCGTTGGTTTTCCACAGCGGGTCAAACTGCCTATGATGCCAAGCTGCTTATGGACACAGATGATTTATACCGATTTTTTTCCTATCTTTCATCATCCTCTTTACTGGGAATAAAGACAAGGATCGGTTCATAATCACCCTCCCTGTTCTCGCGCCAGATAATCCCATTCTTTTCGCTGATCATCCTGCATTCTCCTTCTACAATCCCGTACTTCTTTACAATTTCTGCTGCTTTCATATTCCCTGCCGCCTTTCTGCCGTGTCTTGTGGCTATTTTAATACTAGAGTATTCTGGGTGATGTTACCCAGCAGCTGTTCTCTGAAACCAGACATTTCCCTATTTGGTCAGCTCACCCTCATTCCTTTTATCGTGTGCATATTACCTCTGATTTCCTGAGTAAGCAAGTGATATAAATCACATAAACTGCACAAAAATATCCGGAAATCAATGCCAAATATCTGCATAAGATTTTCATCTTTGTCTTGCTATTTCTTCCATCCTGAGCAATATATAGAACAAAGAATTCTATTATAAAAATCATAACTCATGGAGGCAACAAGATGAACGAGGTCAAATTTTCTTCCCTGACAGCGGAAGCCAAATATCATATTTTAAACTATCTGTCGGAAAACAGGGCTGCTCCTCACAGCTGCTTCGAAATTACTCAGGCAGTCCAATATCAAAACAAAGCAATACGGGAAACCATAATTTCCGGCGCCCTTCACACACTGTGGAACAGCGGAAGGATCATCAAGCCATCCCGAGGAGAATACCAGATCAATGACAATTTTCGTGTTGCAGGCCCTGAGGATTCGAATCTATTACCTGCTCCGACCATAGCATCCGCCTTAGAAAAAGCCCTTGCATTTATTAACTCATACACAATCAAAGTCACCGATATTGACGATCCCGATACCTTTCTATACAACCGGAAGATTTTAATTGAAACACAGGAGTTCATTGAAAAACAAATAGCACGATTGAAATAACCGAATGATATGAACGTGCTTCTGTTTGGCCAGAGCATCCTGACATACCAATCAAAGGCCTCTTAGAATCGTATCTCCTCCGCAGAATAACTCTGCTGAGAGTCTTCCCTTAATCCTCCATCAGCTCCATCATCAGTCTGGCGCCAACCTTGATGCCTTCCAGATATCCCTGACGCTCATAAGCAGCACAAAGGCTGAACACGATATCCATATAGTCATCTGCTTCCTGCTCTGTATCGACCAGGGCTCTCAGCTTCTCCTTCAGAGGATCCGTCTGCTCCTTAAACTCCGGTGTTTCCACAGAATTGTACTCAGCGAATGTGAAATAAAGGAGTTCAAGCATACCGTTTGCCTGGCCCTGATAATTGGGCGGATTGTCTTTCAGATAGGTCACGATATTCTCTACAATCGCAGATGTGTCAAATTTTCGTGTCCCCCACGCATGTTTCTCATGCCCCTTCTGCACCAGATTTTCCTTACATTTCATGCTCTCCTTTTGGTTCGTATGTGCCATAATCACCACTGTCCTTTCTATTGTTTGTGGCGATATTACCTCCAGGTTTCGCACATAGCAAGTGGGAGAATAATGATTAAATCGGATGGGCTACTCTGTAGCAGGCAATTTTCATTTCAATCTAAATAAGTGAATACAGATCGGACTCATCCAGCATCTGCACTTATCACTCCCAGCCTTACAAAGATCGGATACAGGTAGCTTGCTCCAAAAGTTCCCAGTTTCTTCGGCCCGGCAACGGCATCACCAAGCTCCATCGCTTTATGATACGCCATAAACACTGTGGCCTGTGTGATCGACTTGGATTTCCGGTTGACGAACATCTCGCCGCCTTTGATCTTGTAGGTGAATTTCAGACCTTTCGCTGTGGGGAACACACAGCCCTGAAGATAGAGCAATAACTTCCACAAAGCAACTTCCTGCTCCTGCTTGGACTGTCCGGCCAGGGTTGGTAGGCTCAAACGAAATTCCTCACATTTTTTCTTCCGCTCCCTATACAGCCGGATCCGCTCCGCATTGGCCGACAGCTCATCCAGATTGTATGGGATCTTCGAGTAAGGCAAGTAGGAGTGAACGGACGCACGGCTCAATCCAGTTATTTTCATGATCCGGCTGATTTCCACACCACTGACATGCAACTCCGCTACTTGGCGTGACAATGCGGTAGAATACACGCCGGCTGTAATCAGCAGCTTCCTAGCCTTCAGCGCCGTAATACCAAACTCGGTGGCCACAGCGTTCAGACCAGGAAAAGTAGTATCCTCTCGATCATCATAGGAACCAAAGGCATCCGCCACAGCGGCCATAAATTCCTGCATCACATGATCCGGGTTATAGTTTGGTTTCTTCTTTGGCCTGGACAATTTATCAGTACCTCCTGGGAACGTATATTATTATTTTCATTTCAATCTAAATGACTGATTCG
>CALWLO010000159.1 GCA_944381545.1 uncultured Acetatifactor sp.
CTGCTCCTCTTCATCCGTAAACATGCTGAGGAGCGCCGCCGGCTGATACTTTCCGGCCTCCAGATCCTGAAACAGCCGCTGCGCCACTTTCCGGTACAGCTCCTCGGTAAAATCCTCCGGGCTGATATACCGGGAAATCTTGGGATACAGTGCCGGATCATCCGTAAGCCAGGTGATCAGCAGTCTCTGGGATCGCTTGCTGCTCTCCTGGGGTGTATTTTTCGGCTGCAAACCGGACTTTGGCCGCTGAATGGGCTTGTCCACACCGGTCTGCATGGCATAGGTGCCTACCAGCTTCCGCAGATTTTCAAAACCGATATGATACTTTTCCGCTATGGCCTCCAGATAATTTTCCCGCTCCACATCCACGGAAAAAGCGCACAGTCTCTTTGCAATCTCTTTATAAAACAGCGTCTTGGACTCCGGATCCTTCAAATCATAACTGTGCTCCAGCATACGGATCTCAAAAAAGAAGCTGTTCTCCGCCTGATCGATTCGCTCCTGAAAGGCCTCTCTTCCCAGATTCTTGATAAATTCATCCGGATCCTTATAAGGCTGCATATTGATAACCTTGCCGGAAAGCCCCGCATCCCGCAGGATACCAATACCCCGCAGCGCCGCCTTGACACCGGCGCCGTCACTGTCATAGGCCAGCAGCACATGATCTGTGTAGCGCTTGAGCAGCGCCGCCTGCCCGGCCGTAAAAGCCGTCCCCAGGGACGCCACCGCCTGGGTAAAGCCCCCCTGATGCATGGCGATCACATCCATATAGCCCTCACAGAGGATGATATTGCCGCTTCTGGCGGTACGGGCGAAATTCAACCCATACAGGTTTCTCCGCTTATCAAAAACCGGCGTCTCAGGAGAGTTCAGATATTTGGGCTCCCCATCTCCCATGACCCGGCCGCCGAAGCCGATCACCCGGCCATGAATATCCTGAATCGGATACATAACCCGGTTCCAGAACTGGCTCAACAATCCGGTGTTCTCCTTATAGCTGCCCAGTCCTGCTTCTATGATCAGCTTGTCCTCAAAGCCCTTTTGCTTCAGATATTGAATCAGCCCTGCCCCGCTTTTGCCCGCATAGCCCAAGCCGAATTTCTTCATGGTCTCATCGGACAGATTGCGCTGCGACAGGTAGCGGTAGCCCACCTCCCCCTGGGGACTGCGCAGCTGATAATAAAAAAAGGTAGCCGCTTCCCTGTTGATCTCCAGCAGACGCTGACGCTGATTCTGCCTGGCCTTTTGTTCCTCATCAAATTCTGCCTCCGGGAGAGGGACTGAGACACGCTGAGCCAGCATCTTCACTGCTTCGGGAAAGGTATAGTTTTCATAATTCATCACAAAGGTAAATACATTGCCTCCTGCGCCGCAGCCAAAGCAGTGATACATCTGCTTCGCGCCATTTACCGCAAAGGAAGGCGTCTTCTCATTATGAAAGGGGCAGCAGCCCCAATGGTTGGCGCCCTTTTTCTGCAGTCTGACATACCCGGAAACCACATCCACAATATCATTTTTCATTCTGACTTCTTCTATCAGCTCTTCCGGATAAAACATTCCATCCTTCCTTTCCAATATTCCCCCGGATATCTCTCCTCAGCTCTCTGCACCATTCTCACTGCTTCAGATGATCCAGGATTTGGGGATATAGATCTCCTCATACTGAGCAATGGCAAAGCGGTCGCTCATGGCTCCTACGTAATCACATACCACCTTTTCCCTGGGTTCTCCTTGGGAAATCAGGTTCAGATATTCTCCGGGCAGATCATCAATATGCTTCAGATAGTGCTGAAACAGAGTTTCCATCAGAACCTCTGCCTTTCCTTCCTCGCTTTTTGCCACCGGATTCTGATAAACCCTTTCAAACATAAATCCCCGCAGCTTCTTCATGGCCTCTTCCACGGGCGGGGACATCCGGATATCCTGCTGATCGAAGCTGGTGGTTACGATATCATGAATAAAATGATCCAGCCGCTCACCGGTGGTAAAGCCGATGACCTCGCCGATCTCCCTCGGCACATCCTCTTCCTTCAGGATCCCTCCCCGAATCGCATCGTCCATATCATGATGGATATAGGCGATCTTATCGGACAGACGCACAATCTTTCCCTCCAGGGTATGAGGATTGCCGCTGGTCTGGTGGTTGCGGATACCATCCCGCACCTCATAGGTCAGATTCAGACCCTGTCCCTTTTTCTCCAAAAGATCTACGGTACGGACACTCTGCTCACTGTGCTCAAAGCCATAGGGACAGACTCTGTTTAACGCACGCTCTCCTGCGTGTCCAAAGGGGGTGTGCCCCAGATCATGCCCCAGGGCAATGGCCTCCACCAGATCCTCATTCAGCTTCAGGGCCTTGGCAATGGTACGGGCGTTCTGGGATACCTCCAACGTATGGGTCAGCCGCGTACGGTAATGATCTCCCTCCGGCGTCAGAAATACCTGGGTCTTGTCCTTTAATCTGCGGAAAGACTTACTGTGCAGGATCCTGTCCCGGTCCCTCTGAAAAACAGGCCGGATATCGCACTGCTCCTCATCCCTTATCCTGCCTTTGGAATTCATGCTCAGGGTGGCATAAGGGCTTAAATAATCCTTTTCCCAATACTCCAAACTCTCCCTTATCGTCATATGTACCATGTCCTTTCCTGCTGCCCGACTGACAGACTGCATCCGCTACATTGGCCTTCTATTTCATATATTCTGCATTTTTTCCCAAAATCCTTTTTCAATGTGAAAAATCGTTACAGCTGTTAGCCGCCCCTGATACATAAAAATCAGCCATATTCCTCCATTGGGGCATATGGCTGCTCTTTCATCTGCATATCTCAAAAATAAATTCCGCTATTCTATCCATGGCCTCATAAGCCGTCTTAAAAGGAGACATCTGAAATACATGCCACATCCCCGCAAACTGCATAAACTTCACCGCAACATGCTCCTCCTGCATCCTCTCGTACAGACGCCTGGCATCACTGTAAAGAATCTCATTTTCCCCTACCTGGATACAGACCGGAGGAAAATCTGTATGATCCCCCCACAGCGGGGAGATCAGGGGTTCTTCAAGATCCTGTCCCGCCGCATATGCCTGCTTCATCCGGTCGATATATTCCGCCGATAATATGGGATCCATCTCCGCCTTGGTCTCGAAGGATTTACCGGAGGAGGTCAGATCCGTCCAGGGAGACATGAGTACCAATCCTCTGGGCAGCATACGCCGCTGTTTTTTCAGCTGAAGCGTCAGAGCCAAAGCAAGATTGCCCCCGGCAGAGTCTCCCGCCACGATCACATCCCCGGCTCCATATCCCTGCAGCATCAGATAATCCCAGGCCTTCATCGCATCCTCCAGCGCCGCAGGATAGGGATGCTCCGGAGCCAGCCGGTAGTCAAAGCTCAGCACCTTCATACAGGCACAGGAGGCCAGCTTAGATGTCAGCGTACGGGCATATTTGCTGCTGCCGGTAGAATAACCGCCTCCATGACAGTACAGAATCACATATTTTTTGATATGGGCCTGATTTACAGACACCCACTCCGCATTCATCTCTCCGATCTGAAACTCCTCATAATGAATCTCTCTGGTGTTGCCCAGGATCTCTCCGATGTGATCCTGAGACTGCCGGTGCTTCTCTATATCCGCATTCTCCACCAGGCCGTGAACTCTGCGAATCAGCTGCATTAACCGCTGATTCCGGCTGCTGACCTTCTTTACCATCGCTTTTTCTCCTTAAAATAACAGTTCATCCCGCACCATTCGCAAAGCCGCACAGTTTAAAAATGTAGTCTTCTGCGTATCTCATTGCGCAGTCTCCTCCTGGACAGCACTGTTATCAGCATGACGTCCGCCGTTCCCACCACGGTCAAGACCACTGCCGACCAGCTCAGAGCAATATGCCCGGATACATACCGGTCAATCAGCAGCTCCAGTCCCAGACACAGAAGCCCTACCATACTTACCACATACAGGGCATTGGTCAGGAAAGAACTGGGCAAATGACGGATACATACTGTCAGCAGCTCCGCCAGAGCCGTCACCAGGATCACAATGGGAAGCCCCAATCCCCACAGCCAGCTGCGGCCGGAGGTAAGAAAGCTCAGAATAAAGAGATACAGCCCCGCTGCTACCCCGTCAAAAAGCAGGGACAAATACACGGACTGACGGCTGTATATGACCAGCGGAATCATCATGACCCACAGCAGCAGGCAGGCGCCAATCACCGCCAGCGACCAGGGGGAACCGGTAAAGACCAGCAGATTCAAAACGCCGCAGGATGCTGCCGTCGCCCCCAGAATACTGGTCGTCAGGATCCCCAGATCCTTTCGGCGCACGGTCTCCACCATTCCTTTTTCCGCCGGAAACGGCGATGACTTTTTTTGCTGGGAAAGCTCCCTTGGATTGATTACCGGCGTATTGCACAGCGGGCACTCCTTCAGCGCTCCGTCCAGCTCCACACCGCAATTTACACAATATGACATACCCTCCGTCCTTTCCATCCTGCCTGCAGGAGCCTGCTGCCCCGGCCCGCTCTCCCGCCATGGCCTGCACACCTTACTCCTTGCGGCTGCGATTGCTTTCAATCTTCACATGGATGCCATCCTTTACTAATCTTCGGAAAAAGTAACGCTCCACATCTGCCTCAATGATACTGCTGGCAAAATTGATGGTCAGCACATCCCCATAGCTGATAATCGCACAGTTCGTCCTGGAAGAAAAGGGCTGCCCCATGTAAATATCAAAGCGTTCAATGTATGGCCTCATAGATGCGGGCACCTGCAGGGCCCCCATATTGGTCAGCCCTGCGGAAGAATTTTTATCCTGTACCTTGGTATAGAACTGCCGCACCACGAAATCCTTGATAAAGAGCGGTACAATCCGGATCAGGGGATGGCGCTGGGTAGCTGCGTTGGTGGTAATATCCCCCCGCAGCAGCTTCTCATTTAAGTGATACCGCATATAATGCTGCACCTGGGTCACAATCTCCGGGAAAGTATATTCTCCCAGCCGGGGATCCACTCCAGGATAGATCATTGTAATAAAATTCCGCAGTGTTTTGGAAGGAAAAAATCTGCGCAGATTCACGGGCATGGCGATCTTCACCGGAAGCCGCCTGCGGCGGTGCTCCTGCTCCTGCTTCTGCAGCAGGGCGGCGATCAGCACGGCATTGAGATATTCCGTGATGGTTGCCTGATAACGTTTTGCCACCTGCATCACCTGGCTTACCGACATGATACCGTCCACAATATTCAGCGTATAAAAAGGCTCCTTGGTGCCTCTGACCCGATAGGTCTTCTCCTGTGGCCTGGGCGGACATACCTTGGCATTGGCATAGCGCATATAGGCATCCTCCAGCTCCTCCGGATCCGGCTTGCTCTGCGGATCCAGCACAAATCCCTCCGGCCGGATCCGAGCCTTCTCCTTCAGCTGCAGATACTGGGCCGTTACCGTCATCAGCAGGCACATCCCTCCGGTGCCGTCTCCCAGACTGTGGTGAGCCTCCAGGGCGATCCTGCCCCCATAATAATAGAATCGCACCAGATATCGGTTATTCCCTTTAAAATGCATGGGCTGGCAGGGATTTTTCACATCCGGCTGCACGAAAGGACCGGGGCGGTTATTGGGTTCAAGATAACGCCAGAATACTCCTTTGCGGATTGCCGCCTTATAGGTGGGAAACCTGGGCATCACCAGATCCACC
>CALWLO010000160.1 GCA_944381545.1 uncultured Acetatifactor sp.
CGCAAAAGACTCCGTTGTTTTCTGTGGAAGAACGTGTTAAGATATTAGAAGAGGCAACCAAGGATCTGCCGAATGTGAAGGTCGACAGCTTCAGCGGGCTGCTGATCGATTATTGTCAGGAAAACGGATTCCGCATTGCGGTCAGAGGACTGCGGGCAATTACGGATTTTGAGTACGAGCTGCAGATTGCGCAGGCTAACCGTATGATGTCCAAAGATGCCCTGGATACCATATTCCTGACCACCAGTCTGCAGTATGCCTACTTAAGTTCCACCAGCGTGAAGGAATTTGCGAGCTTTAACGGTGATATTTCCAAGTGTGTTCCGGATTGGGAGGCAGAACTGATCTATCAGAAATATGGTTACCGCTGACAGAGCGGCTAAAGCAGGAATCCGGATGGAGAAAGCCGGATGAGTTTGGAGGATTACATGAGTAGCAGAATTGAACAATTAATCGATGAAATTGAAGAGTATATTGACAGTTGTAAGTATCAGCCCTTATCCAGCACCAAGATCATTGTGAATAAGGAACAGATCGATGAACTGCTGCGGGATCTGCGGATGAAGACGCCGGATGAGATCAAGCGTTATCAGAAGATTATCAGCAATAAAGAGGCGATACTGAATGATGCCCGGGCCAAGGCGGAGGCGTTGATCAATGAGGCAACCATACATACCAATGAACTGATTAATGAACATGAGATCATGCAGCAGGCCTATGCCCAGGCCAACGAAGTGGTTACCATGGCTACCCAGCAGGCTCAGGCGATCCTGGGCAATGCAACTATTGAAGCCACCACTGTACGATCCGCAGCTATGCAGTACATGGATGATATGCTGGCGCACTTAGAGAACATTATCATTTCTGCAACCCAATCGGCTACAGCCAATTATGAGAACCTGATCGGATCCATGAATCAGTACCGGGATATTATCCAGTCCAACAGAAATGAACTGCATCCTGCAGACGATTATGAAGATGTGGTATTGTCGGAGAAGGTTGAGGATACAGATGCGGAGCTTTAGAAGAAAACAAAACCGGTTTCCTCATGAAACCGGTTTTTCTAACTTTATTGTCCTTCTGCTGGCAGCAGTCCTGGCAGCTTCGCAGGTGCTACCTGTTGAAGCGGCATCCATTTTTCGTCAGCTGCAGCGGGACATTGTCGTGGTGATTGATCCCGGGCATGGCGGGGATAACGAGGGAACCAAAGAAAACGGGTTCTGTGAAAAGGAGATGACCCTGGTGACAGCCCGGGCACTCTATGACAGATTGTCCCAATATGACGGGGTAATTGTCTATATGACCCGAACCGGGGATACGGCGCTTAGTCTGAAAGAGCGGGCGGAATATGCAAAGTCTGTAGGAGCAGATTTTCTGTTCAGCATCCATTACAATGCCTCTGAGAATCATGAGCTGTTTGGTTCGGAGGTATGGGTGCCTCTGGAGGTTCCCTATAATGCCTATGGCTACCAGTTCGGTAGCACCCTGCTCACCAGACTGCAGGATATGGGATTGTTTATCCGGGGCGTCAAAACCCGGAAAGGCGATAACGGAGATTACTATGGCATCCTACGGGAATCGGCTGCTTTGGAGATCCCGGCAGTGATTATTGAGCATTGCCATGTGGATGAGGTGCGGGATTATCCCTATTGTGACAGCCAGGAAGGGCTGGAGACTTTCGGTTACGAGGATGCGGAAGCGATTGCCATGTTTCTGGGATTATCCAGCGAGAGTCTGGGAGTGGATTACAGCGGCGAGCCGGAAGACCCTTTTTTACAGAAAGTATATACTCTGGATCCCGACAAGGTGGTGCAGTCCACCTTGCTTGATGACACATCCCCGGAGATCTGCAGTATTGAACGCCTGAGTGAGGATTATGCGGGACTGCAGGCGACGATTCAGGTGGCGGCCGCCGACTATGACAGCCCCCTGATGTACTATACCTACAGCTTGGACGGGGGACTCACCTATTCTCCCAGGCAGCCCTGGCCGGGCAGCAATACGCTGACAGGGGAATATCAGGATGTATTTCAGACAACGCTAAAGATTCCGGAGGGCACGATTCCCCAAATCTGCATAAGAGTCTATAATCAGTTTGAAGCCTATACAGAGAGCAATGTGCTGGAGGGCTATTCGGTCTTTCTAAAGCCCCGGGAGGAAGCACAGAACCCGTTGCAGGAAAGCAGCCTGGAGACTTTAGGGGCAGCTGTCAGCAAAACAGAGGATTCTTCCGCAGACAGCCTGGAGGCATCTGCCGGAGGCTGGCTGGGGAGCCGGGAGAAAACGCAGCAGGAAAACACCGGCGCCCATACGATCCGTATTCAGGACTTTATCCTGGTGAGTCTGCTGGCGGCGCTGGCCATCTTACTGCTGATGATGATACTGCAGATTGCACAGACGCAGAAAAGATACCGCCGCCGTCACAACAGGAAAAGGTGAGGGAACAGGCATCGCCAGGCCAGATAATACAGGCCGGTGAAGGCGGTCAGGATGAGCTTATGGATCACATATTCTCCCAAAGGCAGATCGGTATCACGTATCATGCTGTAGGTCTGGGCGATGCAGGAGAGTCCCCCAAAGGGCAAGAGCAGCAGGGTATACAGCGGGCAGCGCTGCCCCAGCTGATTTAATCCCCCCGTGATCTCCAGCAGCGGAGAGATCCAGCAGCTGATACCTGGCAGAAGAAGATGGGGGATCAGATTCAGCAGATTAAACAGGATCATATAGCCGCAGAGACTGATAATACTCTGCAGGCCGGACTGCACCGCATCGTCAAGATTTGCCAGCAGTCCGTAAGAGGCGGGCTGTTCCGGGGCAGAGGCGGTGACAGGCTTTCTCAGCAGCCCCCCTTTAGATGGCGGCTTGGGAAGTCTGCGAAATAGCGTTCTGCGCAGGAGACTGCCGTAAAGCAGAGCCGTCCCATACATGCCCAGAACATAGGGCATGACCAGCCTGCGTCCCAGAAGGGGAAGTACAAAGCTGCAGAAATATACAGGGCCGATATTGTTGCAGAAAGCTAATAGGAAGCGGGCTTCCTCACGATTTATTTTTCCGGCCTGATACAGCTGGGCCGCCACCCGGGCGCCCATGGGAAACCCACAGAGAAAGCCCATGAGGACTCCGTAGCTGACATCCGGCCTGCAGCGCAGCAGCGGCCCGAGAAGAGGCTTAAACCAGTTTCCCAGCCGCTGGGATAAGCCCATGCGGATCATGAGTCCGGACAGGATCATAAAGGGAAGCAGGGAGGGAATCATTTTGGCATACCAAAGCAGAAAGCCTTGGGCAGCAAAGGCCGCAGCATCCTGGGAATAGGTCAGAATCAGTATAAAAAGCAATAAAAAACACAGAGTATACAACATAAAGACACCGCAGAAAAGAGACTTTGTCTCAATAATATATGCGGCGTCAAAGCAGGGGAAGAACTCCCGGAAAGATAAGAAGCGGGCATAAGCCGGAACAAGGGGATGAACTTGTGCCATGCGGGGGGTATAATGATGAGATTGGACAAGCTGCTTTCGGATGCCGGAGTGGGCACCCGCAGCCAGGTAAAGGAATATATCCGGAAAGGGCAGGTATCCGTAAACGGAGAGATCTGTAAAAAGCCGGAGCAAAAGATCCGGGAGGAGACGGATCAGATATGCTGGGGGGGACAGCCGGTTGCATATGCCCGGTATCAGTATTATCTGCTGCACAAGCCACAGGGGGTGATTACGGCCACAGAGGACCCCCGGGAAAAAACGGTAATGGATCTGCTTTCCGGCGTAAATACGGCGCATTTAGCACCTGTGGGAAGACTGGATAAGGATACGGAGGGGCTGCTGCTTCTGACCAACGACGGTAAGCTGGCACACCGCCTTTTATCGCCCAAAAGTCATGTGGATAAAGTTTATCTGGTGCGCACAGCCAGGCCAGTTTCCGCCAGGGCACTGGCGGCGCTGGAGCAGGGAGTGGATATCGGGGATGAGAAACCCACCCTGCCCGCCCGGGCCAGCCTGAATGAAGCCGGAGAACTGCTGCTCACGATCCGGGAGGGAAGGTATCATCAGGTCAAACGAATGCTTCAGGCGGTGGGAAATGAAGTGATTTATTTGAAACGCTTGTCCTTTGGCAGTCTGAAACTGCCCGAGGATCTGGAAGCCGGTAAATTCCGTGCCCTGACAGATGAAGAACGGGAGAAGCTTAGACATGACGTTTCATGAGATATTACAGGATAAAAAAGCCTTTCTATTTGATCTTGACGGCACCCTGGTAGATTCTATGTGGATCTGGCATCAGATTGATGTGGAGTATCTGGGCCGCTTTGGTCTGGAGCTGCCCCGGGATCTGCAAAGCTGTATTGACGGCATCTGCTCTAGCGAGACGACACAGTACTTTAAAGAACGTTTTTCCATACCGGATCCGCTGGAGCAGATGAAAGCGGACTGGAATCGTATGGCATGGGATAAGTATCTTCGGGAAGTGCCGCTGAAGCCGGGAGCCGGGGAATTTCTGGCCTATCATCACACCCGGGGGATCAAAATGGGCATTGCCAGCAGCAATTCCCGGGAACTGGTGGAGGCGGTTATCGGGGTTCACGGACTTTCGGAATTCTTTGAAACCATTGTTACCGGCTGCGACGTGGCCAGGGGAAAGCCATCCCCGGATATCTATCTGGAGGCTGCGGCAAGATTGGAAACGGATCCGGCTCATTGTCTGGTATTCGAGGATATTGTCCCGGGTATTCTGGCAGGCAGAAGCGCAGGCATGAAGGTCGTTGCCGTGGAGGATGCTTATTCCCGGTATCAGGAAAAAGAGAAAAGGAAGCTGGCAGATCTGTATATTACCGAGTATCAGACAGATTTCTAAGAGCCGGCAGAGGAAAAGTGAATGTGGAGTCAAGCTTTTTTACCCATATGTAAACAAGATATGACAGACCGGCAGTTGAAGCAGCTGGATTTTGTCTATGTCATCGGAGATGCCTATGTGGATCATCCCTCCTTCGGACATGCCATCATCAGCAGGGTGCTGGAAGCCCATGGCTATACCGTTGGCATTATCTCACAGCCGGACTGGAAGGAGGAAGAAAGTATCAGGGTCCTGGGTAAGCCCAGACTGGCTTTCCTGATCTCTGCCGGCAATATGGACAGCTGTGTAAACCATTATTCCGTGTCCAAGAAGAGAAGAAGTACAGATGCTTATACCCCGGGCGGCGTTATGGGGAAGCGTCCCGATCATGCTACCGTAGTCTATGGCAATCTGATCCGCAAAGCATACCGGGATGTGCCCATCATCATAGGCGGAATTGAGGCCAGCCTGCGGCGTATGGCACATTATGATTACTGGAGCGACAGCTTCAAGCGTTCGATTCTGTTGGACTCCCAGGCAGATTTGCTTTCTTATGGCATGGGCGAGAAATCCATTGTGGAGATTGCGGACGCCTTAGACAGCGGCATTGCTGTGCGGGATATCACGTTTATCCCCGGAACGGTATATAAGACCAAAGATATCAGCGGGCTATACGACAGCATCCAGCTTCCCTCCTTTGAAGAGATGAAGGCGGATAAGGCGGCTTATGCCCGCAGCTTCGGCATTCAGTACGAGAATACGGATTTTGTTAACGGCAAAACCCTGGCAGAGTCTTATCCCGGCGGGGTCTACGTGGTGCAGAATCCACCCC
>CALWLO010000161.1 GCA_944381545.1 uncultured Acetatifactor sp.
ATCCCCCGGCGACAGCTCCACCGTAAAAAAATCCACCTCCACGGTATCGCTGGCGCCTATGGCCCTGGTAATGATATTCTTATCCGGATGGTTGCGGGCTTCCTCTCTGTCAATGCCTCCCATCCGCACCATTTCCTCCACCAGAGAATGGTCCCTGGTTATCTGTTTTATCTTATCGTTTACAATGTAGAGTCTGCTGTCTCCCACATTGGCCACCTGCAGATACCTGCCCAGGCAGGTGGCGGCCACCACCGTGGTTCCCATACCCTCCAGGCTGCTGTCCTCACTGGCCTTTCTGCGGATATGGGCATTGGCCATTTCAATCGCTTTCTGCAGAATCAGCGTCGGATTCTTCTCAAGAGACCGTTCAATACAGTGACAGATCGTCTCCACTGTATATTTGGATGCATAATCCCCTGCTTTATGTCCTCCCATGCCATCCGCCACAATGAACAGATTGGGCAGATTGCCGATGACTCGCTCTGAGGTAAATACATAGTCCTGATTCAGTTTCCTCTTCCTGCCGATATCGGTAATTGAAAACGTCTTTAGCACAATTACTCCTCCATATAGGAACGTCTCAGCTGCCCGCAGGCGCCGTCAATGTCCCTCCCCATTTCCCTTCTTATGGTAACATGAATTCTGTTTTTTTCAAGTTTATTTTTAAATGCCTGTATTTGCCCGGCCTCGGACTGCACGTATTGGCGCTCTTTGATGGGGTTTACCGGAATCAGATTCACATGACAGTGAAGCGGCCCTGCCAGATTGCTCAGCTGGCGGGCATCCTCCTGGGTATCGTTGACCCCGCCCACCAGACTGTATTCGAAGGTAATGCGTCTTCCCGTTTGCGCAAAATAATACCGGCATGCCTCCATCAGCTCCGCAATGGTATACCGATTTGCAATGGGCATCAGGCTCCTGCGCTTCTCGTCCGTGGGGGCATGGAGCGAAAGGGCCAGCGTGATCTGCAGCTTCTCATCTGCCAGCTGCCGCATCCGGGGCACGATCCCACAGGTAGATACGGTAACATTCCTGGCGCTGATATGCAGGCCGTTTTCGTCGGTCAGCATCGTCAGAAACTGCAGCAGGCTGTCATAATTATCCAGGGGCTCCCCCGTCCCCATGACCACCACGTGGGAGACCCGCTCTCCGGTCAGCCGACTGATGGCATAGATCTGATCCAGCATCTCCGCAGGCCGCAGGTTCCGCACCAGGCCCCCCAGCGTGGAAGCGCAGAACCGGCAGCCCATCCGGCAGCCCACCTGGGAGGAAATGCATACGCTGTTGCCGTATTTATAACGCATCCACACGCTCTCCACCACATGGCCGTCTTCCAGGGCAAACAGATATTTCCTGGTGCCGTCGATCCGGGATTCCTGCATCCGTACCTGCTGCAGGCAGGTACAGGCATAGCACTCCTGCAGCCTCTCCCGCAGAGCCTGGGGCAGATTGGTCATGCTGTCATAATCCCTGGCCAGTTTCTGATGCATCCATTGATAGAGCTGCTGGGCCCGGAAAGGCTTCTCCCCCAGAGCCGCCATCTCCTCTTTCAGCTGTGCCAGCGTCAGGGACTTGATATCTGTTTTTCCCTCCTGGTTCTCCCACTTCATCTTCCGGCTCCCTTTCCCGCATTCCGCTGTTTATTCCTTTATATCGGCGGCTGTTCCTTTCTTCTGAATCTGGCATAGAAAAAGCCGTCCCTATGGGCATCCTTGGGCAGCTTCTGTCTGCTTTCCTTAAGTTAAAAGGGAAAATGCCCGCTGATCCAACTGCACATCTCCTCATTTTCCTGCCGGTTTATGGTACAGGTGCTGTACATCAGCACACCTCCCGGCTTGACATACCGCCAGCTGCCTTCCACAATCTGCCGCTGCAGCTTTATCAGGCTCTCCAGACTCTCCGGCGTCACATGGTACTTGATATCTCGTTTTTTCCCCAGGACGCCCAAGCCTGAACACGGCACATCCATAAATACCACATCAGCGCTCTCTATTCTGCTTTCCTCTGTCTGCGCAGCATCCCACACCTCCAGGGTGAGCTTCTCTTCCAGCCCCATACGCCGGGCATTTTCCCGGATCCTCTCCACCTTCTGCCAGGAAACATCCCGTGCCAACACATGGGCCGCCTTCTGTGCCGCCAGCAGGGCTTTGCCGCCGGGAGCAGCACATACATCCATCACCTGATCCCCTTCTTTCAGCTGCGCCGCTTCCACACAGAGCATGGAACTTACATCCTGTACCAGGAAAGCGCCCTCCTCATACCCCTTAAGTCCGGCCACGCCTTCAACACCCTCCAGATAATAGGCATAATCCAGAGCTTTCGACCGGGTCACCCGGATCCCTCTCTGCTGCCAGACGCCGATGTATTCCTTTCTCTCCTCATCTGTGACCCACTGTGCAAAACGAATGGTCACGGGATGGATGGCCAATAGATGTTTCAGCAGCTCCTGGGTCTGTTCCCAGCCGTATTCCGTAACCCACATCTGAACGATCCACTCCGGCATGGAGTATTTTACCGCCAGGTACTGAAGCGGCTCCGTAGCCGCATCCGGCAGGGGAATCTGTCCCTTCTGGGATACGACCCTGCGCAGCAGCCCATTGACGAATCCTTTCAGATTTGTAAATTTCCGCTGGCCGGCCAGCTTAACTGCTTCATTACAGGCGGCGCTGTCCGGCACGCCGTCCATATACAGAATCTGGTAGACCCCCATCCGAAGCAGACAGCGGATCAGCGGCTTCATCCGGCTTACCGGCACGGATGAATACAGATTCAGCACATAGTCCAGTTCTATTTTCCGTTCCACACAGCCTTCCGCCAGACGTTTGATAAAACG
The DNA here is from genome assembly GCA_944381545.1 of uncultured Acetatifactor sp. Classification (GTDB taxonomy): domain Bacteria; phylum Bacillota; class Clostridia; order Lachnospirales; family Lachnospiraceae; genus Acetatifactor. The sequence continues at coordinate 2,834 of CALWLO010000161.1, forward strand.
TTTTTCCTGACCCTCCAGATAATCATATTTATCCAGAACTGCCTTAATCATCTGATTGGAATATATCCTGCTGCGCTCCATCTCCAGCAGCGTATCCAGCACAATTTCCCTTGTATTCTCCGCCATAATCATACCCGTATCTTTAATCATCTCTGCGCCGGCCGCCGCCAAAGAGCAGAACCAGTCTCAGCAGCTGCAGTACTGCCGCCAACGTGCCCGCCACGTATGTCATTGCCGCCGCACTCAGTACTTTTCTGCAGCCCTTATTCTCCTGGGACGTCACAATCCCATATCGCTCCAGGCGCTCCAAAGCCCTGCTGGACGCATTAAATTCCACCGGCAGAGTTGCCAGCTGAAATACCACCGTCAATGAGAAGGCAATGATTCCCAGCTGGATCAGCACCTGATTCCAGCTGAGGATTACCCCCAGGATAATCAGAGGCATGCTGGCACTGCTGCCGATATTCACCACCGGCACCAGCGCCGTACGAATCTTAATCGGCGTGTAGCCCTCCGCATGCTGTATCGCATGTCCGCACTCATGCGCCGCCACTCCCATAGCCGTCACCGTACTGCCGTAATAATTCTTCCGGGACAGACGCACCGTATTGGCCGCCGGATCATAATGATCCCCGTCATTACTGTTTAAAGCTTCCACCTGTACCTGATACAGGCCTTCGTTATCCAGTATCCTTCTGGCGCATTCCGCACCGGTAATCCCGGTCATGTTCCGCACCTGATGATACTTTTTCATCTCACTGTTTACCTTCCAGCTGGCCAGAAGGCCGATCATTAATCCGATAATCACCAGAATGTAAGTTGGATCCCAGTAATAATACATGCTATTCCTCCTAATCGAAAGTCCTGTTTGCCGTCATTCAACCCAGTATCTCTCCCTGAGCGATCCGTACGCCCAGCAGGAAATCATGTGCGCTCATACGCTTTTTCCCTTCCAGCTGAACCTCCAAAATCCGCAAAAGTCCCTGTCCGGCAGCCACCGTAAAATCCTGCCTGCCCACAGCCACTACCGTTCCCGGCTCTGCCTTTTCCTCCTCCGTCTCCTCTGCAGCGGCATTCCAGATTTTCAGCTGTTTGCCCTGATACGAGGTATAAGCGCTGGGCCAGGGGTTCATGCCATGTACCAGCCGCTCAATGGATAGTGCGTCCCGCTGAAAATCAATCCTGCCCATCTCCTTGGTGATCAGACCTGCATGACAGCTGTCCTCTTCCCGCTGCTTTTGGGGAGTCAAGGCGCCCTGTTCCAACAGCGCCAGCGCTTCCACGATCGCCCGGCCGCCTAAGGGCGTCAGCTTTTCATACAGCGTCTGACAGGTATCCTCCCGGGAGATCGCCATTTCCTTCTGATATAATATATCCCCGGTATCCACTCCCGCATCCATCTGCATAATGGTGATGCCGGTTTTCTCTTCTCCGTTGATGATGACATGCTGGATCGGAGAAGCGCCCCGGTACTTCGGCAGCAGGGAGGCATGGATATTCAGGCATCCGTAGCTGGGCATATCCAGGATCTCCTGAGACAGGATCTGACCGAAAGCCGCCACCACAAACACATCCGCCTCATAACTCCGAAGCTGCGCCGTAGCTTCAGGACGTTTGATCCTCTCCGGCTGAAATACCTCCAGCCCATGAGCAAGGGCACAGGTCTTTACCGGAGGGTACTGCAGGCTGCCGCTGCGTCCCCTGGGCTTATCCGGCTGGGTCACTACCGCAGTGATCTCATGTCCTGCCCCAATCAGCGCTTCCAGCGCTCCCACAGCAAAATCAGGGGTTCCCATAAAAACAATTTTCATCGCTTAATCCTCTTCTTCCTCCGGGGGAACAACGTCCGTCAACTCTCCCTCTACCTTTTCCACATACAGATGGCCATCCAGATGATCCAGCTCATGACAGATGAACAGGGCCAGCAGTTCCGTGCCCTCCAGCTCATAAGTCCTCATTTCCGCATCCTGAGCCACTACCTTCACATAATTGGGCCTGGTAACAATTCCTGCCTTACCCGGTATGCTCAGGCACCCCTCCGAACCTGTCTGCTCCCCCCCGGTCTCCACAATCCGGGGATTGACCAGTACATAGGGATCCTCGCCGGTTACATCAATGACCACGATGCGTTTTAAGATGCCCACCTGGGGGGCAGCCAACCCCACTCCGCCCGCTTCATACATGGTATCCAGCATATCCTCAATCAGATATCTGGTGCGATCCGTCATCTCCGTTACTTCCTTGCATTTCTTATTCAGAATCTCATCCCCGATTTCCCGTATATTACGAATTGCCATCTCTTTTCTCCTTTCAGAACTATAACTGATATATTATCTCAAAAAAAGGGAGATTTTTCAAGTATCTACAGTGTATTCATCGGATCGAAATCAAACTGCAGGCTGATCCGTCCCCGCTGCTGCTCTCCCATCCAGGTCTCCAGGGCGTCCTTTACCCGGATGAGCTGCTCATAGCTGTGATCCTTTACATAAAAGACAAAGCGGTAAATATCATTCACCTTGCCGATGCCTGCCGGTGCAGGGCCCACAATCATCATCCGCTGATCCAGCGGCTTCTCCTGATCCACATAGCTGCCTGCCAGCTCTGCCAGCTGTCCGGCCAGCCTGCTGCCCTCCGTCTGAGAGGCGGCATAGATCTGCACCGCCAGCATATGCGAGACCGGAGGATAGCCCATCATCTCCCGGTATAGGAGCTCCTCCCGGTAAAACCCCTCGTAATCCTGGGCTGCTGCATAGGTAATGGCATAATGCTCCGGCTGGTAGGTCTGAATCACCACTTCCCCCG
>CALWLO010000162.1 GCA_944381545.1 uncultured Acetatifactor sp.
TTCGCCGCTGCCAATAAACATCCTTGCGCTACATCTCGTACATCAACAAAATCGTAACCGCCTTTCACACAGGCGGGCAATTTCCCATCCATATAATCGTAAATTAATTGAACCAGGTGATTGCGCCCTTTGTCATAAGGCCCCAGGATACCGGAGGGATGCACAACTACTGCAGGGAGACCTTCTTCGGCCGCATCCAAAACAGCCTGGGTTGCTTCAGCCTTTGTTTTGGCATAACCTCCAATGACATGCTCCGGCGAAAAATGATCTGTTTCAGTAATCTCCCTGCCGGATGGGGATTCCGGTATCGCATGGACGGAGCTGACATAAACAAAACGGTCGACATGATGATTCAGGCTGGCGCGGATCAGGTTTTTCGTTCCGTTTACATTTACCTCATATACGGCAGAAGGTATATTCCCGGATATGCTGATAACCCCTGCAGTATGTATAACGATCACTTCATCTGCGGCTTTTTCGGCAAATAGCGGCTCCAGGGTTTCCGGCTTGCACACATCGCCGTAAAAATAGAGGATATTTTCTGCTTCTATAACGGGCTGCTCCTGATACAGGAGCAGGGCATAAACCTCTGCCTCCGTATTCTGTAAGCAGCGGAGCAGGGTGCTTCCCAGATGGCCTCCCGCACCTGTGACGATATATCTTTTCATAATCAGACAGCCCCCTTTCTTCATATAATAAAGCGCTCTTTACGCCAACTGAGCAGTAGCTTTTTCTTTTATGCCGGTAGCTTGGTCTCGTTTGATCTAGTATACGAGTTGTTTTTTTTCCTCCTAATGATATAATAAAATAATGGAAGAAATTTTTCAATCAGTAGTAAACCAGAAAGTGGAGTAATATGGCCTATACTGGCAAGGATAAAATCACTCCCCGGGTGTGTACAGACAATTCTTTTGACGGGAGAGGGATGGTATTTTATTTAAAAAGGAGAACGATTATGTACAATTATCAGCAATCCATTGATCAAATCATGCAGCAGGAGGTGGAGGCCGGCAATATTGCCGGAGCAGCCTATATGCTGATCCAGGGGGGCAGGGAGCGTTACTTTTCCACCTGTGGCTATGCGGACAGGGAGAAGAAGACACTCATCAAGCGGGATACGATTTTCCGGCTATTTTCCATGACCAAGCCCATTACGGCTACTGCTGCTATGCTGTTGGTGGAGCGGGGGCAGCTGGATCTGCGGGATCCGGTAAGCCTTTATATTCCTGCTTTCCGGGAACAGACCGTATGGAATCCGGGCGGAGAGCCTGTGCCTGTGCAGCGGGAGATAACGGTTTATGATTTATTGAATATGACTTCCGGAATTCCCTACCCGGAGAACTGGGAGGGCTGCAGTCCCTCCGGCCTGCTGATGGACGAGCTGTTTCAGAAGCTGAAGGCAGATCAGGCCGCAGGACAGAGACTGACTACCGGGGAATGGATCGACAGGATCGCACGAATACCGCTGGCCTTTCAGCCGGGAGAAAGATGGATGTACGGCCTGTCTGCGGATGTGCTGGGAGCAGTAATCGAGGTGGTGACAGGCAGGCGCTACGGCGAGTTTCTGCGGGAGGAGATCTTTGCCCCGCTGGAAATGACGGATACGGCTTTTTATGTGCCGGAGGACAAGCTGTGGCGCTTTGCCCAGAACTATATCTGGAATGAAGAAAAGAAGCTGCTGGAGATCTATACAGGGTGCAACCTGGGTGAGTACTATGGACAGGATATATCCTTTGAGTCCGGCGGCGCCGGCCTGGTATCCACCATGGAGGATTACAGCCATTTTGCCCAGATGCTGCTGGGAGGCGGTGTCTATAAGGGTGTCAGAATACTCGGTGAAAAAACGGTGCAGTTCATGCATCAGGACAGGCTTTCCCAGGCGCAGAAGGATGCTTTTCTCTGGGACAGTAACCTGGGCTATGGCTATGGTTGCCTCATGCGGGTACTGGTGGATCAGGGAGAAGCGGGAACCATTGGTAGCCTGGGAGAGTATGGATGGGATGGCTGGACGGGTAACTATATGACCATCGACCCGGCGGATGATATGGTGATGCTGTATTTTATCCAGAGATGCGGTTACAGCAGTACGTCGGCGCTGCGCAGGATCAGAAATGTTACTTATGGGGCCTTAAGCCGGCTGGAGAGATAAGAAAAGCCCCCGGATCCTTTTTATTCATCTAAAAGATCCGATTCCTCTGCTGCAGCAGCGGCTACAGAAGATACCACGGCAACAATTACCGCAACTATGATGATTAGCAAACCGCCTGCCAAAAGTATAAACATGTCCGTCTCCTCCTTTTTTATCCAGTATAGCCTGTTTTGTCAGAAAAAACAACCTTTAATTGTGTTTTTTTCATAAAAGGCATAGCTTTTCTGGCAAAATTCAGGTATAATTTTTATGTAACAGTTCAGCCATAACCTGCATCACTTGTTGTACAAGTTATGAGCGAAGCGTCAGATCATGAGCAAAGCCAGCTGAAAAGCAGTGGAAAAGCACCGTAGATGCGGCTTTGCCAATGGTGCGGGCTTTATCAGTTACATTTCTATGGTAAAAGAATGGGGAAGGGGGTTGCGCCTCATATAAGCGGGTTGCCTGTCTGAGGTTTGCGCAGAATATGGAGAAGCAGGAACAGAAGGTAGACGTGGTTGATGTATCCAGACAGAGGACGGAGGAAGGAAGACAGGAATTATATCTGTATTCCCTGCGTAAGATGGCGGAGCAGAACATGGAGAAAAACAGGAATCCACTGACGCAGCTTCATAATCTGCGCTCTTTTTTCTATCTGGGTGATGAGATCATCCGGCAGTATCCGGAAAATCAATATGCAGTGATCACCTTGGATATTGCCCAGTTTAAGACAGTAAACGAATTCTGCGGCAGGGATGCAGGAGATGCTCTATTACTTGCTATTGCCCATGCCTTTCAGCGGTTTGAAGAGGAGAGGCCCATGACCATAGCCGCCCATGCCAGGGCGGATGTATTCGCCCTGATGACTACATACCGGGAGGAACAGGAGCTGGTGGATATTGTGCTACAGCTTAAAGTGGCGGTGGATGAGTTTCCCATTGACTGCAAGGTATTGCCGGCTTTTGGTATTGCCACCTCCGGCGGGGAAACGCCTGCCGCCAGCTATCTGAAAGATTGCGCTACTATGGCGATGAATACCATCAAAGGAAAATTCTATGCCAGCTATGCCTTTTTCGATCAGAAAATGCGCAGGCAGCAGATGCTGGAGAAAAAGATTGAGAACAGTATCGTGGCTGCTCTGAAGAACGAAGAGTTTGCTCTGTATATACAGCCCAAGGTGGATATGATTACCGGTCAGATTATCGGCGGGGAAGCCCTGGTCAGATGGATTGATCCGAAGCAGGGTGTGATTCCGCCCGGGGAGTTTCTGCCCGTGCTGGAGAAGAACGGATTTGTGATTAATCTGGACAGCTATGTGTGGGAGCAGGTTTTCCGGATGCAGAGTCATCTGCTGGCGGAGGGCCGCCGGTCAGTGCCCGTGTCCATTAATGTATCCAGGGTGCATGCCTACGATAAAGGCTTCTGCCATACATTGTGCCGGCTCAGCGAGCAGTATCAGGTACCAACCTCCTATGTCCCTCTGGAGCTTACGGAGAGCGCTTTTTTGGGAGATGAACAGAGGATGTATAACCGTATGAAATTTCTACAGGGAAAGGGCTTTCAGATTTCCATGGATGATTTCGGAACGGGATACTCCACGATGAATATGCTGAAAAATCAGCCGATGGATGAGATCAAGGTGGATCAGGCATTTATCCGGGATCTGGAAAGCAATGGAAAGAGCCGTATTGTGATACGTTACACCTTAGGTATGCTGCAGGAGCTGGGAACCGATATCATTGTGGAAGGTGTGGAGACAGAAGGCCAGAAGGAATTCCTGCTGGACTGCGGCTGCAGGAAAGCCCAGGGATATCTGTTTTACCGGCCCATGCCCTGGCAGGAATTTGTGGCGTTGTTATAAAAGAGCTGCAGTCGGAATATCGGCTGCAGTTTTTTCGGTAATTTTCAGCGCACAGACTGCTGCTACAATAAGTTTAAAATAAAAAGGAAATACCTCTTGACAAAATCTACAAAAAAGAGTATCTTATGAGATATCCTATATAGGACTTTATGTTTCTTATTTTTCAAATAGTTCTTCAATTTCTGAAGCTACCCAAGATGCAAAGAACTTTGCCGTGACAATGAGGAATGCATGAGTGTATTGACGAATGCATGAATGCAGGATTGCTTCCTTTTGATAATTCAAAAGGAAAGAACAGAAAGGAAAGGTGACATTTTTCATACATGACAGAAATACGGGAATCGGGAACCGGGAAAGCGCCCCAACCGGCAGAACTGCCGGGGCTGCTGGACAGGCTGATCGACGACTATTCTGCCAGAAAGCAGCCGTCCCTGATTCAGATGAAAAAAGGGCTGATCAGCAGGGAGAGTTTTCTTGAAGAGGTGCGCCAGTATACGCAGGCCGCTTATGCAGTTTCCCCGAAGCAGGCCGGAGAACTGACAGACCTGTTTGAACAGTACATTTTTGGCTATTCCCGGCTTTCTCCCCTGATCGACGATAAGGAGATCTCAGATATCCGGATTGTCAGTCATGACAATATCCGCATCAAGAGGCGGGGGCGACGCATGGATGCGGGGATCAGCTTTTTATCGGAGAAGGAATACAGACAGTTTGTGGACTATGTGGCCACGAAAAATCAGGTCAGTATTTCCAATTTGAATGCCATCCAGCGGTTTACGGATTCGGACAGCCATCCCGATTTTATCCTGCGTTTTACTGTTTCCATGCCGCTGGTGAATACCTATAGTGAGCCCTATCTCTGTATCCGCAAGGTACCCAGGGATTTTCCGGAGATGCAGGAGCTGATCCGCAGGGGGATGCTGAGCCGGGAATTGGCAGAGCTGCTGATCAGCCGCTTTCGCAGCGGGTCTACATTGATCTGCGGCGGCAATTCCTCCGGAAAGACCACCCTGTTAAATGCACTGAAGGAGACCTTGCCGGATGATGTGGCGATCCTGGTGACGCAGCAGGCGGATGAACTGACCACCAAACGCCATCCGGATATGATGTTTCTGCATTCCCTGCCGGGCAGTGGGGAGAGCCAGGTCAGCTATGACCTGAAGAACATCAGTATTGCAGGACTGACCATGGATGTGGATTTCTTTATTATCGGCGAGGTAAAGGGAGAGGAGGCGCTGTATCTGCTGAATGCAGCATATACCGGGCAGCTCTGTGCGGCCACCCTTCATGCGCCTTCGGCGGATAAGGCAGTGGACAAGCTGGTGGACTATGCCATGTACAGCAGCCGCTACATGCGGGAAGAGCTGATGAAGATGATGGAGTGCTTTACCACGCTGGTTTTTATGGAAAAGTATCAGGTGCGCCAGGTATTTCAAAACCGGGGCTGGAATCGGGAAACAAAGGAGATGATGTATGAGAGACTATATTAGAATATTGCTGCTGGCAGAACTGTCAGGGGGGTTTATTGCATTATTTCTGTGGATTTACGGGGAAAGTCTACTGCACCAGCTGTGGCGCAGGGCCTATGATTCCCTGGAAATGGCGGCGGCAAGGAGAGTGCAGGATAACCGGCGGAGCC
>CALWLO010000163.1 GCA_944381545.1 uncultured Acetatifactor sp.
CTTCCTGCTCCATACTGAAGACGTGCCGATAAGCGGCCTCCAGGTCAACGCCTCCCTCCTTGCGGAAGTATTGGTCCGTAATGTGTTTTAACAACACGTGGATATCATTAATGGACATCACGCCCTTAAAATAATAAATAAAAATCAGCAGCAGCACATGCTCTCTGGAATACTTTTTCCGGATCGGAGGCGGCAGCAGATCATTTTTTGCATAATTGTTGATCATGGTCTTGGTCAGCACCTTGTTATCCCCGGGATTGCGGGTAGTAGCCCGCAGCCTGCTGTCCATAAAGGTAGTTACCTGATCCATATACAGTTCAATATCCGGAATATCCTCCGGACGGATATATTCAATCCTGCTAAGGCTTTCCATGATACTGTTTAACAGATTCTCTGTATCGATTGTCATTCTTTTTCCCTCATCCCTTTTCGGCATAAAAGCAAAACTTCCGCTATTGTCTTACATTATATAGTATCAAAAACTACATGACAACCTTTTTTCAAAAAAAATAACGATTCAGAATCCATTCGCAAAATCGCTGCCGCATGGCTCTGAACTGTTACCAGTTAAAAAAAGAAAGCTTTCACATCTTTACTTTAAAACTTTAGTATGTTAAAATGGTGAGTAAGAAAGCAAGAAAGGCATGGTAGAGAACCTATGAATAAAAAAATCAAAACAGAAGCAGTTGACAGATTATTTGAAGCAATACTCTGCCTGGAAAGCAAGGAAGAATGCTACAGCTTTTTTGAGGATCTGTGTACCGTAAATGAACTACTTTCCCTGTCACAGCGGTTTGAAGTTGCCGCCATGCTGGGAGATCACAAGACCTATCTGGAGATTGCAGAAAAAACGGGGGCTTCCACTGCTACCATCAGCCGGGTAAACCGTTCGCTGAACTACGGCAACGACGGCTATGACCTGGTATTTAAGCGTATGCCCCCATTGAATGAACAATAATTTTATGCTTCTTCTGCAGGAGCGTCCTGTCCGCTCTCCTCCTGCAGGGCCTTACTTTCCTCCTGCACCTCCCGGAGGGCCTCCTGCAGCGCCTCCTTTGCCGAACGCCTGCTCTCCCGCACCGCTTTTCTGGTGGCGGCGTTCTTCTTGCGGGGCGTCTCCTGATTCATATCGCACTTCCCGTGAAATACAGCATGCTCATCGATCACGATTACATTCGTTGTAATATCTCCAATGATTTTGGCCGTAGCCGTAAGCTCTACCTTCTCAGGAGCCTGTACGTTGCCTACTACCTCGCCGCCGATGGTTGCCTGGCCAGCCTCGATATTGCCGTGTATCCTGGCTCCCGAGCCCATAACCAGCGCACCTGCGACTTTCACATTGCCCATGACATCGCCGTCGATCCGAACACTCTCTTCTGCCATAAAATCTCCGTTGATCACACATCCCCTGCCCAGAATCGTTGTTATCACCCTGTCATTTTTTTTACCTGTCATTCTCTTGTACCTCCGCATCTCCTTCAGTCTATTATCCGCTGATTTCCATCATCTGCATGGGATTCATATATTCCCCGTCCAACTGGATCTGATAGCCCAGCCTGGTATTGCTGCTGCCGATGATAAACAGGGTGGTTCCCTGGGCCACTGTGTCCCCGGCCTTCACCATACATTCTCCGCTGTTGCGGTAGATGGTCACATAGCCGTTGCCGTGATCCACCAGCACCCGGCTGCCATAATCCGCATCTTCTGCAATCTCCGTCACTACGCCCTTGGCCGTAGCGACCACTGTCGTCCCCTCCGTGCCGTTAAAGATACAGGTGGGTTCTCCTTCCGTAATCTCCTCAATGGATGCCGAACCTGTTAAAGGAAACATCGTAGGCGTACTCTGCTGTTCCAGCTGCCCTCTCAATTCATTTTCCAGATCCGTCTTCTGATTTACCGTATCACTCAGTATGGATATCTGATTGTTCAGCTCCGCAATTTCGCTCTCCAGTCCCTGCTTTTCTGTCTCTGCAGCAAGCAGCTGCTCCTGAAGCCTATCGTTTACCGCCTGTACCTCTGCAATTTTTTCATTAGCGGCAGCCCAGATCTGGGCTTTATACTGCTCCTCATAGATAATGCGGCCGGCCACACATCCGATGGCCACACAAAGCACCACCACCAGAATCTGAAACACCAGGTGACTGAAATGAAACTGACGCACCCCTGCATCCACTGCATCCGAAGTCACAATCACCACATGGTTTTTCTTTCGTTTATGCTTCTTGGTTTCCATATCAGATCATTCACCTCCATAAACTTTACTTATTTTACCACAGGAATTCTTTTTCCTCAATGCAAAATTAACATTTTTGTAACATTTCTCTAATAATTTTATCAATGAGACCGGAATTACGCAGTTTTTAATGTAAAAAAACTTCTAAAATCTCTTTACAATTTTAATTTCCTGTGTTATTCTATAAATGTTGTAATAGTGCAACGCATATTTTTTTGGAGGTATCTACAATGAACAAAGGTACAGTAAAGTGGTTCAACAACCAAAAGGGTTACGGTTTCATCTCAGACGAGTCTGGCAATGATGTATTCGTACACTACTCCGGACTGAACATGGAAGGCTTCAAGTCTCTGGAAGAGGGCCAAGCAGTTGAGTTCGAGGTTGTAAACGGTGAGAAGGGACCTCAGGCCGTAAACGTAACAAAGTTATAAGAAGCGCTTATAACAACATAATCAGTAACACGATGTACCTGTTCTTTATATAATGCAGAATTGTTTAATGAATAGCAATATCGTTTTATGGGATTAGAGAGAGAGCTGACAGGATCTGTCAGCTCTTTTCTTTACATATTTCCAGAACCTTTTCCCACTCCAGACTTCCGCCGAACAAATCCAAAGCGCTGCCCACAGTCACATGCAGGCGATCCCGTCCCAGCTTTTTCAGAAGATACAGATCCTCATAGCTATGTACCCCTCCGGCATAGGTAACGGGCAGCTTCCCCCACTCTCCCAGCAGAGCTGCCAGCTCCTGCTCAATGCCTCCGGCCTTTCCCTCCACATCCACCGCATGGATCAGGAATTCGCAGCAGCTGTCTGCCAGCCGGTCCAGAAGCGCCATGGTCAGCACCTCCCGGGTGGCTTTCTGCCACCGGTCCGTCATAATCCGGTACTGCCCCTTTATCTTCCGGCAGCTTAAGTCCAGTACCAGCCGTTCTCTGCCGATGGCGGCTGTCAGCTCCTTCAGGCGTTCGTAATCCACCCTCCCATCATGAAATACATAGGAGGTTACGATAACCTGGGAAGCCCCGGCATCCAGATATGCCCAGGCATTCCCGGTATGTATCCCGCCCCCAACCTGCAGACCGCCGGGATAGGTGCGCAGAGCCGCAAGAGCCTGCTGCCTGGTGGCCTCATAATATTCGCTGTCCGCACCATTGAGCAGGATAATATGTCCGCCCCGGATGCCCGCCTTTTTGTAAAGTTCTGCATAGAAGGCAGCATCCTGCTTGGCCACAAAATTTTCCTGGGCGCTGTCTCCCTGATCCTTCAGGCTGCCCCCCACGATCTGTTTTACTTTTCCGTTATGAATATCAATACAAGGCCGAAATTCCATTGCCTGCCCTCTCTTTCCCTGATGCATTTTTCGGATTTTTGAATAAATAATTTTCAGATACACATAATATGTGCAGAGCCAAAAACAATCATTCAGGAGGAATTATGATGAAGGTGCGTAATAAATGTAAAAAACTCATGGTAATCGGTCTGCTGATGGCTTACATGTGCGCAGCCATGGCATGTACCAGCAACAAAAATAATGACAACAATTCCGGCGATATGGCCGGAAGCCAGTCCACAGGCGAAAACAATACAGGTACAACGGCAAACAATAATACCGGCAACAACGGCAATACGGTAAACAATAACAACGGCAGCAACGATAACAACACAACCGGCAACACTACAGGCGGCTCTACCGTAGACGATGCCGGCAATGCAATCGGTGATGCAGTGGATGATGCCGGTAATGCCGTAGACGGTGTGGTAAACGATGTAACCGAGGGCGTGTCCGATATCATTGACGATATGACCGGTGACCGGACGGATAACAATACCACGGACACAAACACCGGTAACGGCACCACAGGCAACGGGAGCACTGCAAACGATACAGTAGGTACCGGCAACACCACAGGCTCAACAGGAACCGCAGGTGCAGCCGGCTCTGCAGCCCGATAGCACTTTCTGCTATGCAAAAGGCCACAGGTATTTTCAGCCTGTGGTCTTTTCTTCCTGTTTTACAAACCGCAAACGCTTACAGCTTCGCATCAATTACATGGCTCATATCATACAGGCCTGCGGGCTTACCGGCCAGGAATTTGCCTGCCTGGACAGCGCCCTTGGCAAATATAGCCTTAGAATAAGCGGTATGGGAAAAAGTAATCACTTCATCCTCCCCGGCAAATATCACATCATGGTCGCCCACAATGGTGCCGCCCCTGACAGCGCTGATGCCGATTTCCTTTTTATCCCTTTTTTCCCTTCTCTGGCTTCTGTCATAGACATACTCATAAACATTGCCGCACTGGGCATTGATGGAATCTGCCAGAGCCAGCGCCGTGCCGCTGGGTGCATCCACCTTCTGATTGTGATGCTTCTCCACGATTTCAATATCATATCCGGCAGGAGAGAGCACCCCGGCAGCCTCCTTGAGCATTTTCAGCAGCAGATTAATTCCCAAAGACATATTGGCGGATTTCAGGATAGCTATCTTTTGAGATGCCTCCTCCACTTTTGCCAGCTGTTCCTTACTCAGTCCCGTGGTACATAGTACACAGGGAAGCTTCCTTGCCACACAGTACTCCAGCAGCTTATCAACTGCCCCGGCTGCAGAAAAATCAATCAGCGCATCCGCTTCCACATTGCACAGGTCTATATCCGTAAATACCGGATAAGGGTTGTGGCCGTCATCCTGCACATCGATGCCCGCCGCCATCTCGGCCTGAGGATCAGCTGCTACAATATTGCTGATTACCTGGCCCATTTTTCCGTTACATCCGTGCATAATCAAACGTATCATAGTTTTCCCTCTTTCTCTTATAAAATCCCGTACTCCCGCATGGCCTTTTCCAGTCTGGCGGCGCTTTCCTCCTCCATCTCTGTCAGGGGCAGCCGCAGCGCACCGGCCTCCATGCCCATCAGGTTCAGCGCTTTCTTCACCGGGATGGGATTCACCTCACAGAACAGGGCACCGCACAGATCCATGGCCTCCAGCTGCATCCGGCAGCTCTCTGCCACATCCCCGGCAAAAAACTTCGCACAGATCTCATGGGTCTGGGTGGGCGCCACGTTGGAGAGCACGGAGATCACACCCTTACCGCCCAGGGACAGGATCGGTACGATCTGGTCGTCGTTACCGGAATAGATATCCACGCTGCCCTTTGCCAGAGCCGCCAGCTGGGCGATCTGGCTGATATTGCCGCTGGCTTCCTTTACACCCACAATGTTCTCACAGTCCCTGCACAGACGCACCACGGTCTGGGGCAGAATATTGCAGCCGGTACGGCTGGGAACATTGTATAACAGAATGGGGATCTTTACGGAATCCGCCACGGTCTTGAAATGCGTATACAGGCCGTTCTGGGTGGCCTTATGG
>CALWLO010000164.1 GCA_944381545.1 uncultured Acetatifactor sp.
CTCCGCACTGATCCCTTTTTCGTGCATTCCCACAGGGATGCCTCTGCCGTTATCACTGACCGTAGCCGACCCGTCCGCCTCCAGGGTCACCCGGATCGTATCACAAAAACCGGCCAGGTGCTCATCCACAGAATTGTCCACGATCTCATAGATCAGATGATTCAATCCCTTGGTGGATACGCTGCCGATATACATGCCCGGGCGCTTGCGTACCGCTTCCAGGCCCTCCAGCACCGTGATACTGGAAGCATCATAATTACTTGCTTTAGCCATAAATTACCTCATTTTTCAACAAATATAATGTACTATATATGGATGGCCATTCGGCCGCTTTCTGCCCAGAATAAGGTCATTATACCATGATTGCTATGCAATCACGGTATGGATGGCCATTCGGCCGTTTCCTGCCCAGAATAAGGTCATTATACCATAATATTTTGTGGTCAGCAAAGAAAAAATACCATATTTATGAAAAACCTGCATATCGTCAGATATGCAAAATACCTGATGGTATGCAGGAATGTTAGCCCTTATTATGAATTGCGGATTATACCTCTATCTTCCGACAGCAGGCAAAAGCCAGTGAGCCGGGACCGATATGGCAGGCGATACTTAAGGAAAGAGGATCCACGTGGATATCATAGCCGGGGAACTGCGCTACGATTTCCTCTTTAAAGCTCTCCGCCGCTTCTGCATTGGCAGTATGCGCAATCTGCAGCCAGATATGCTTATCCTCGGTCATGCCGCCGAAGCGGTTCTCAATATCCTTTTTGATGGCATTGATCATGATAGATTTTCCCTGATTGACAGTGCGGGACTTAGCAAAAGCATCCAGCTTTTCTCCTTGGATCTGCAGTACGGGCTTAAGCTTCAACAAAGTTCCCAGCGCAGCAGCCGCCGGAGTAATGCGTCCGCCCTTTTTCAGATAATACAGGGTGTCCAGCATGATATAGATACTGCTGTTGAATTTATCCGCCTCCAGAAAATCCTTGATCTGCGAAGCGCTCATTCCTTTTGCTGCCAGAAGCTTAGCATCTAAGGCAGACTGCCTCTGGGTTACCGAGATCCGCTGGTTGTTTACCACCTGTACCTTTCCCTCATAGTCCTGAGCCAGCATCATGGCGCTTTCACAGGAACTGGACAGACCGCTGCTCATGGGAATATGCACAATCTCATCATATTCCTTCAACACCTCGTCCCACAGCTGTATCACAGAATCCGGCGAAGGCTGGCTGGTATGGATCTGCGCACCGCCCTGGAGCATTTCGTAGAACTGTTCCTGGGTCAGATTAATATCCTCAAAATAAGTCACTTCATTGATAAAAAAAGGCATCGGCAGAACAAATATCCCGAATTCCTTTGCCTGTGACTGTGTAATTCCACTATTGCTATCTGTAATAACGGCAACTTTCGGCATCGTCTTTTCCATCCTCCCCTGAAAACTACGGGCAGATCTGCGAAAAAACTACGTTTTTCCGCAGTCGCTTTGCTCGGCAAATGCGTCCAAAAACATCTGCTCAAGCAAGCTCGGCAGCTGTTTTTAGGCGCACCTGCCTCTGCCCTTTCCGCATATTATACCCTTATATCGTCCTAAAGTCAACCTGGCTGCCCGCATCCGCCTGCAAATATTCCACAAGCTCCTGATATTCCTGATTCTGAGCTGCAAGAACCTGTTCCACCGCTTGACTGGCTTCCTTTAATATCTCCGCATCGGTATAGATATCTCCCATCTGAAAGGCAAAATCACCGCTCTGGCGGATTCCGAACAGATCTCCCGGCCCCCGGAGCTTTAAATCCTCTGAAGCGATATAGAAACCGTCATTGGAACGGTTTAATATCTCCAGACGCTCCATGGTCTCCTTATTGTCCTGGGTATTGATAAATATACAGTAGCTTTGATACTTTCCCCGTCCCACGCGCCCCCGGAGCTGGTGCAGCTGTGCCAGTCCGAAGCGTTCTGCATTCTCCACCATCATTACCGTAGCATTGGGAACATTGATTCCCACCTCTATTACAGTTGTGGATATCAGTACATCTATATTATGCGCCGCAAATTCCTCCATAATACGGTTTTTATCCGCCGCTTTCATTCTGCCGTGCAGTGTGGCCACCTGGAAATCCGCAGGCAATGCTGCTTTTAGCTTCTGGGCATAATCGGACACGTTTTCCAGGCCGTCCATCTCCCCCTCCTCCACCATGGGACAGATCACATAGGCCTGACGGCCGCTGCGCACCTCTTTCTCAATAAACTGATACGCCTTGGGACGGTAGGAAGCATTGACCACACAGTTTTTGATGGGCAAACGGTTAGAGGGAAGCTCATCAATAACGGATACCTGCAGATCCCCGTAAAGGATAATTGCCAGCGTACGGGGGATGGGTGTAGCACTCATCACCAGCACATGGGGATTATGCCCCTTTTCTGCCAGCGTTTCCCTCTGGCGGACGCCAAAGCGGTGCTGCTCATCCGTAACCACCAGCGCCAGCTTCTGAAATTTTACCTTCTCCTGAATCACCGCATGGGTGCCAATCACCAAATTGACCTCGCCGGAAGCAATCCTGGCATAAGCCTTTTTCTTTTCCCCGGCCGTCATGCTTCCTACCAAAAGCACCGGCTTTAAGGCTATATGGTATTTTTCCACATATTCGCAGATTCCATCATAATGCTGGGCAGCCAGCACCTCCGTAGGCGCCATCATAGCTCCTTGATAGCCGTTTGCCGCACACATCAGCAGCGCCAGCACCGCAATAATGGTTTTGCCGGAGCCCACATCGCCCTGTACCAGCCTGTTCATGCACCAGAGGGAGGATAGATCACTGCGGATCTCCCCCCAAGCCTTCATCTGCGCTCCGGTAAGCCGATAGGGAAGCTGTTCCAGCAATCTGCCGGTATCCGCCGTTTCCATCATACGATACTCATTTTCCAGCAGCCGGCTGTGTTCTTTATTCATCCGCAGAAAATACAGGAAAGAGAAAAATTCTTCAAATACCACTCTTTTTCGCGCCTTTACCAGTTTTTCATAATTTAACGGGAAATGCATATTGTTCACGGCTTCCTGCCGATCCATCAGTCCATATCTGCGCCGCAGCTGCTCAGGATAGGGATCCCTGCCGAAAGAATAACAGGCCAGGGCCTGCCTGACCGCTTTCTGCACCGCCTGATTGGTGAGTCCCTTGGTCAGGGCATAACGGGGCTGTATAAAGGCCAGATATCTGCCGTATTCCTCCTGACCATAGAACCTGGGCTGTTCCATGACCAGCGCCGTCCCCCTGGACTGTACTCTGCCTCGGAAAATGTACCGGCTGCCGGGCTTTAGCACATTTTTTAAAAAGGGCATATTGAAAAAGGTCAGCTGCATGCCGCCGGAAGTATCCTTTACCAGGATCTGCAGGATGGTCAGACTGTGTATCTTCTTCATATTTACCGTACCGCAGACCGTTCCCGAAACCGCACAGATATCCCCCACCTTTACCTGGGCGATAGGTACAGGTTCCTGAAAGGTCTCATAATCCCGGGGATAATAGTGCAGCAGATCTCCCACCGTGCGGATATTTACCTTGGCAAAAAGCTTCTGGGACTTTTCTCCGATCCCCTTCAGTTCCAAAATGGAAGTAGCATCATCCATAGCATTTCTCCTTAAAAGCGATTGAAAAAGGGCAGGCAGCTGCTCCTGATCTGCAGCTCCCGCCCTCTTTCTCAGCTTTCTTATTCCACGGAAATCACATAATAGTAAATAGGCTGCCCGCCATACTGCAGCTCAATATCACAGTCTGCATACGTCTCTTCCAGTTCCCTGCGCAATTGCTCTGCCGCTTCCTCCTGAACATCGCTGCCATAATAAATGCTGATCAGTTCGCTGTCATCATCCACCATGGCATCCACCATCTCCTTGGTGATCTGCAGCATATCCCTGCCTGCAGACAGGATCCCCTTATCGCCGATGCCCATATAATCTCCCTGCTTGATCTCCTTATCATCGATCATGGTATCCCGCACGGCATAGGTTACCTGACCCGTCTTTACATTGCCGATTTCCTGCATCATAGTGGCTTCATTATTTTCCACAGACATCTCCGGCACATAATTGATAACAGCCGTAATGCCCTGTGGAATGGTCTTTGTGGGAATGACCAGCAGAGTCTTATCCGTCATCAGTTCTGCCGCCTGGTTAGCTGCTAAAATGATATTTTTATTGTTGGGCAGGATAAAGATGGTCTCTGCATTTACGTGATCCACCGCATCCAAGATGTCTGCAGTGCTGGGATTCATAGTCTGTCCGCCCTCAATAATATAGTCCACGCCCAGGCTTTTAAAGATTTCATTCACGCCGTCTCCTACGGAAACTGCCAGAAATCCTACAGGCTTCATGGGCTCCTGTGGTGCCGGATTCTGGGCAGACTGCCCCTATTTCTCACTCATTTTAAACAGCTTTTCCTGATGCTCCAGGCGCATGTTATCAATTTTCAGATTGGACAGCTGGCCATACTTGAGCGCTTTCTGGATGGCAAGGCCGGGGTCATTGGTATGCACATGCACCTTTACCACATCATCATCCGCCACACAGACTATGGAATCGCCGATGGATTCCAGATAGGCCTTAAAATCCATTTCATTCTTAATATTAAAGTTTCTGCTCAGCATAATGATGAATTCTGTGCAGTACCCAAATTTGATCTCTGCCTGAGCCTGGGCCTGATAGCTGGAAGCTTTGCCCACAGCTTCGCTGCTTCCCTGGGATGCTTCCGTAATGGTATAGTCGATCTCCTTTCCGATAAAGGCATCGTAAGCGCCTCTCATCACCTCTACCAATCCCTGGCCGCCGGAGTCCACCACACCGGCCTGCTTTAATACGGGCAGCAGCTCGGGAGTCTGGCTTAAAACATATGCGGCATGTTCGATCACCTGGGAGAGAAACTGCTCCATATCCTCCATACCGCTTTTCGCCAGTTCTCTTGCTTTCTCCGCACTGCCCCTGGCAACGGTCAGGATCGTGCCCTCCTTGGGCTTCATCACCGCTTTATAGGCAGTTTCCACGGCTTTTTCAAAAGCATCTGCCAGTTCCGGAATGTTCAGCTGTGTCTTACCGTTAATACTTTTGGTAAAGCCCCTGAGCAGCTGTGACAGGATCACGCCGGAATTCCCCCGGGCGCCTCTTAAGGAACCGCTGGAAATGGCTTTGCACAAAGCTGTCATATCTGCTTTTTCTCCCAGTGAGGATACCTCTCTGGCCGCAGACATGATGGTCATGGTCATATTGGTGCCGGTATCACCGTCAGGCACGGGGAACACATTCAGTTCATTAATCCACTCTTTTTTGCTTTCCAGATTTTTTGCGCCGGCTAAGAACATCTTTGACAGCATCTTAGCGTCGATTGTATTTGAAGTCACGGATACATCCTCCTAAAATAATATTCCTAGTCAATCACTCTAACACCTTCTACAAAGATGTTGATTTTTTCAATCTGAATCCCGGTAAATTCTTCCACTTTATATCTCACACTGCTGATCAGGTTATCTGACACGGCGATGATGCTGACGCCAAGGCCTACAATCACATGCAAATC
>CALWLO010000165.1 GCA_944381545.1 uncultured Acetatifactor sp.
TCCTTGGATAACTCCTTCCCGTCATATGGATGCACTCCCCCCACAAAGGTTAACTTTCGCATATTCTCGTTCCTACCCTTCCGATGATTTTGATAAAATTTGTCGAATGCATTTCTTACTCTAATATACTATTTTTTTTGCAAAAATACTACAGAATTTTAAAAAATTATGCTAGAATAAACTAAATGACTCTCATTTAAATGTTTGCTTATATCTTGGAGGATTTATGAAAACAGACGATGCACAAATCGAAAACCTTGAAATCAAATACCCCCTGGAAAATCTGGCCTCTCCGGAGCAGATCCTGTTTCTGGATATTGAGACCACCGGCTTTACTGCCCGCACGTCCTATCTGTACCTGATCGGCTGTGCCTATTACAGCGGGGGAAGCTGGCGCACCAGGCAGTGGTTTGCCCAAAGCTATGAGGAAGAAGCCCTGATTCTGACTGCATTTTTTGAGTTTGCAGCCCAATACCGGTATCTGGTGCATTTTAACGGCAATAATTTCGATCTGCCCTTCATCCTGCAGAAATGTCAGCAGCTGAAGCTTCCTTACAGCTTTGACGGTTTCGAAGGTTTCGACATCTACAGGCGCATCTCCCCCTATAAATATTTCTTACGGCTGCCAAACTGCAAGCAGAGAACCCTTGAACAGTTCTTGGGAATCCGGCGTGAGGACGTATTCTCCGGAGGGGAACTGATCGGTGTGTATCATGACTATGTAAAACTTCCATCTGAATTTTCCGAGAAATCTCTGCTGCTGCATAATGCGGACGATCTGCGGGGGATGCTGCAGATCCTGCCCATACTGGCTTACTCCGATCTGTTTAACGGCACGGTGAAAGCCCGAAAGGTACAGGCCAATTCCTATAAGGATCTGGCCGGCAACAGGCGTCAGGAGCTGGTGATGACTCTGACCCTGCCAACACCTCTTCCCACAGAGATTTCTGCTTCCGCCAACTATTGCTATTTCAAGGGCCTGGGAACCGAAGCGCAATTAAGGATTCCCATCTATGAGGAAGAACTGAAATACTATTACTCCAACTATCG
Source organism: uncultured Acetatifactor sp. (assembly GCA_944381545.1). Lineage (GTDB taxonomy): Bacteria > Bacillota > Clostridia > Lachnospirales > Lachnospiraceae > Acetatifactor. The sequence continues at coordinate 1,051 of CALWLO010000165.1, forward strand.
GGACTACTATTATCTGCCCACAGAGGATGTAGCGCTTCACAAATCCGTAGCTACCTTTGTGGAAAAGGAACACCGTATACCTGCCACGGCAGCCACCTGCTATACCCGGAAATTCTCCTGCTATTTGCCCCAGTGGGATGTGCTGATAGAGCCCTTCTTCAAACGGGATTATAAAAGCAATGAAATCTTTTTTGAACTGACGGATGAACTGAAAAAGAACCGTTCTGCATTCACGGCTTATGCCAACCATATTCTGGGCATGATGGCTTCCACTTATTAAAGCCATATTTTACAAAACCCCCATGAGAAGAATCTCATGGGGGTTGTAATATTTTTCAGTTTACATCGGCTTCTCATAGAAAAAAGAACTCTTTCTTGCGTAGCCGACCTCGCGATGATTGATGATCTGTTCCGTACTGCCGATAAACAGAATACCGCCGGGTTTCAGATTCTTCTGGAATTTCACAAAAATCTCTTCCTTCACTTCCTCGGTAAAATAGATCAGTACATTCCGGCATACAATCAGGTGACAATCACTGGGATAAGGATCCTTCAGCAGATCATGCTCCCGAAATTCCACCCTGGCCTTAATCTCATCCGCAATCTTGTAGGATGGGCCAACCTGGGTAAAATATTTCTTCTTCAAATCCGCCGGAACCGCCTCGATACTCTTGCCGTTATACAATCCCACCTTTGCTTTTGCAATCACCTGCTTGTCCAGATCGGTAGCAATAATCCTGATCTGGCCTAACGGTACATGTCTGGATAATGCCATCACCAGGGAATAAGGTTCATCCCCGGTAGAGCAGGCTGCGCTCCATATCTTCAGATTCTTGCCGAACTTGCCGATCAGTTCGGGAAATATCTGCTCATCCAACACCTTCCACTGATCCGGGTTACGATAGAACTCGGATACATTAATGGTAATATAATTGACAAATTCCTCAAACAGAGCCTTATCTGTCTTAAGCGCCTGCACATACTTGTCATAACCCACAATTTTGTGTTTGGCAATCAGCGTATCAATCCGGCGTTTCATCTGACGCTCCTTATAGGCATTCAGATCAATACCCGTCAGGCTGAATATCTGCTTCTTTAAATATTCGTAATCATATTCCATCACATTTGCCGCACCTTATATTATTCTTCTGCTGCAATCACTGCATCAATATCTACAGATACTACGTCTGCATCGCTGTCCTCATCCTTGGCAGCAGACTCGGAAGCGTTCAGTGCCTTGATGCTCAGAGAGATCTTTTTATCAGCTTCGTTAAAGTCCACCACTTTAGCGGTTACTTCCTCACCCACATGCAGTACATCAGCAGGCTTCTCAATGTGCTCCTTCGAAATCTGGGATACATGCAGCAATGCATCTACGCCCGGCTCCAGTTCCACAAATGCGCCAAAGTCAGTCATTCTGGCCACCTTACCGGTTACCACACTGCCGATTGCATATTTGGAAGCTGCGTCCTTCCAGGGATTGGCATCATCAAATTTCAGAGATAAAGCGATCTTGTTGCCATTAATCTCCTTGATCATAACAGACAGGGTCTCACCTACCTTAAAGACCTTCTTGGGATGCTCCACTCTGCCCCAGGACATCTCGGAGATATGCAGCAGTCCGTCTGCACCGCCCAGATCTACGAAAGCGCCGAAGTCAGTAACATTCTTCACAGTGCCTTCTACGATATCTCCCTCATGGATCCTTGCAAACAGCTCCTTCTGCATTTCGGCCTTTCTGGCATTCAGCAGCTGCCGGCGGTCACCGATATATCTTCTTCTCTTGGGATTATACTCGCTGATCACAAATTCAATCTCCTGACCTGCATACTTGGTCAGATCCTTTTCATAAGTATCGGATACCAGGCTTGCGGGGATAAAGATCCTCACCTCGTCAACTACTACGCTGAGACCTCCGTCCAGTACCTGGGTTACCGTCGCCTTTAATACTTCCTTGTTGTTGTAAGCTTCTTCAATACGCTTATTGCCTCTGTCTGCTGCCAGACGCTTGTAGGTCAGGACTACCTGTCCCTCTCCGTCATTCACCTTCAGAATCTTAACCTCCATGGTGTCGCCAACCTTTACAGCAGTGGTCAGATCCAGGCTCTGGTCATTGGAATATTCACTCTTGGTAAGTATACCGTCTGACTTGTATCCGATGTTCAGAACGATCTCGTCCGGCTTCACATCGATGACAGTGCCTTCAACTACCTCTCCTGCATGTATTGTTTTTAATGATTCTTCCAGCATTTGTTCAAAAGTTAATTCTGACATAATTTTGAACCTCCTCTATTAATTTATTTGGGGTGGAAGCCCCTGCAGTAATGCCCACCAGTCGAGCTGATTTAGGTAGTTCTAAATGCAAGTCATCCAGTGTCTGTATAAAATAGGTATTATCGCACACTTCCTTACAGATTTCATAGAGCTTTGCCGTATTGGAACTGTGTTTGCCTCCTATTACAATCATGGCATCAGCTTGTGCTGCTACTTCCCGTGCTTCCTTCTGCCTTTCCTCTGTGGCATTGCAGATAGTATTCACAATACTAACATTGTAACCTTTTTTCTCAAAAATTTCAACTATATGTTGAAATTTATTGTAATTAAATGTCGTCTGTGCCACCACCGTAAGCTTTTTTCCCTCCGGAGGAACATAATTTTCGGCCTCTCCGATGCTTTCCAGCACATCCACCGGACCTCTGCACCAGCCCACTATGCCCTCCACCTCGGGATGGGCCGGGCTGCCTACCACCAGGATATGTTCTCCCCTGCTGCTTCTTTCTTCTACGATCCTGTGGATCCGTTTTACAAAGGGACACGTGGCATCAATGACCTCCCAGCCCTTTTGCTCCATGCACTGCTGCACCTCCCAGGGTACGCCGTGGGCTCTGATAATCACAGCGCCCGCTGCGGGATCTGTCCCATTCCCCGGATCCGGCAGCCGCTCAAGCTCCTGCCTGCTTTCAATGACCCGCACTCCCTCTCCGGCCAGTTCCTTCACGACCTCTTCATTATGCACGATGGGGCCATAGGTATATATAGTTTTCCCCGTTTGCATCTGTTCATACACCGTATCTACCGCCCGCTTTACGCCAAAGCAGAAACCGGCGCTGGCTGCAAGTTTTGTTTCCATACGTATACCCCCTAAAAGCGCAAGCCCTGCTTGTGCTTTTGCACCCACTTACCTCTTCCTGCATAACTTCAGTATCGTTTCCATCACCTGCTCGGGAGTCATATCCGAGCTGTCCACCAGAACGGCATCCTCTGCCTGGCGCAGAGGACTGACCATGCGGTGCATATCCCGATAATCCCGCTCCTCCATATCCGCCTGAATCTGCGCCAGATCACAGCTCTGTCCCTTCGCTGTCAGTTCATCATAGCGGCGCCTGGCCCGTACCGCACTGCTGGCAGTCAGATAGATTTTCACATCGGCATCAGGAAGCACACAGGTGCCGATATCCCGGCCGTCCATAATACAGTCTGAAGCGGCTGCCAGCTGTCGCTGCAAGGCAGTGATACGTTCTCTCACAGGCGGCAGCGCACTGATCTTAGAGGTGGCATTGCCCACCTCCTCCGTGCGGATGCAGTCGTTGACATTTTCTCCGTTTAAACAGACTACCTGTGTACCATTTTCATACTTTAAAGTGATATCCGCCTCACTGCAGTGAGCAATCACCGCCTGGCTGTCGTCCGGACTGATCCCCCGGCGCAGCATATAAAGCGCCATGCCCCGATACATTGCTCCCGTATCTACATAAATAATATTCAGTCTTTTGGCTATCGCTCTGGCAATGGTGCTTTTCCCGGCACCGGCCGGCCCATCTATTGCAATATTATAACTCATACTGTCAATCCTTTCTATCCATCAGCTCCCTGACTGCTTTGCCGCACTTACCCCTGCCAGATGGCCCGTAGACCAGGCAATCTGGAGATTATATCCCCCCGTGAGCGCATCCAGATCCAGCAGTTCTCCGGCAAAATACAGACCCTGTATTTTTTTGGATTCCATGGTGGAGGGATTCACGTCCCGAACGGATACGCCGCCCTTGGTTATGATGGCCTCCTCATAGCCCCTCCCTCCGATCTCCGTCATCGGCAGGGCTGTGATCAGCCCCGCAACGTCCCGGCGCTCCTCCCTGGTGCTCTCGCCCGCCTGTTTTTCTGGTCGGATTCCGGATAAGCGCACCATCACAGGGATTAATTTGGCCGGAAACAGCTGCCCCAAAGCATTTTTGAACTGTTTGTTCCTGCTCTCTTCAAAATCCCGCAGCAGCCTCCTGTCCAGCTGCTGCTCATCCAAGGCGGGCTTCAGATCCAGAAGCAGCTTAGCCTCTCCCCCGCACCTGGATACATAATAGCTGCTGGCGCTTAAAACCAGGGGACCGCTGATCCCGAAATGGGTAAACAGCAGTTCTCCAAACCCCCTGTATATCTCCTTGCCCCTTTCAGCTAGGCTCAGGGACACATTGCGCAGGGATACTCCCATCAGCTCCCGGCACCATTCTTCC
>CALWLO010000166.1 GCA_944381545.1 uncultured Acetatifactor sp.
GGGTCTGTGGGATAAAACGCCTGCGGCGGCGGAGCGCATGCTACAGAAGCAAGTCCGGGCTCCGGGCGTTGTGACCTTCCGGCTGGATAACCGGCTGCGGGAGGAGCAGAAGGCAGCAGCCGGCTGCAGCGGAGAGCCGGAAAATCAATGGAAGGAATTATTTGTCCTATATAATGCGTCGGAGGAGCCGGTCAAGATCCCATTGCCCAAAGGGGAGTGGATGGTACTTGCAGACGGGCAGAGGACGGATATCTGTGAGAAGGCCCAGGCAGACAGCAGAGGGATGATTCAGGCTGCGGCCTGCAGCGGCATGATCCTGGGCTGCGTGGACAGGTAAGGGGCAAATAGGAAAGGAATTAGGAGCGGACATGAGATTCAGATATGGAAAACAGGACTGGAAAACACTGGAGAGAGGCGAGGAAAACTGCTATCTGATGACCAACGGACTGGGAGGCTTCTCTTCTCTGAGCCTGACTGCCTCCTGCAGCAGAGGTGACCAGGCCGTGCTGATGGCCTGTACCCATGCGCCCAATCATCGGTATAATATGATACACCGCCTGGAGGAATGGCTGGAGAAAGAGGGAGACGGGCCCTCCACCCGGCAGATCTTCCTGTCCAGCCAGGAATTTCAGCGCCCGGGGAAGAGGGAAGAGGGTTACCTTTTCCAGACGGGATTTGTATATGAGGATTATCCGGTATGGAGCTATCTGGCGGAGGGAACAGAGGTAATACGAACCATTGCCCTGATGCAGGGCAGGAATACCGTGGGGATCTCCTATCGGATCCGGAACCGCTCACAGGAAACGGTAACGCTGAAGGTGCGTCCCCATCTGCAGTTTGTTCCCAAGGGACGGAGACTGTCGGTAAAACAGGAATTTACCATGGAGGGAGAGCGGATTATGTCGGGCGGACAGACTCTGTATCTGCGTACCAACGGGGAATGCCGAAAGCTTCCCCTGAGGTTTGCCGAGGATCTGTATTATCGGGATGATGTCAGGGACGGCAAGGCGGCTTTAGGCTGTACGGCGGTAAATCATGAGATCTCTCTGAGAGTGGAGCAGGGACGGGACGCCATGCTGGAGATCGTGTATGGAACAGATGGGCCGCTGCCGCAGATGGGGGAGATCCTGCAGAATATCACGGAGCACAGGGAGGCCTTGAGGCAGCAGGCGGGATTTCGGGACGAAACGGCACAGGTTCTGGCAGTCAGCGCAGATCAATTTATCTCTTACCGGGAGTCCACGGGACAGAAGACCATCCTTGCAGGATTTCCCTTTTTTGAGGATTGGGGAAGGGATACGATGATCGCACTGGTGGGATGCTGCTTATCCACGAAACAGTACGATACGGCAAGGAGTATTCTGCAGACCTTTATGATGCATTGCCGCAGGGGGCTGATGCCGAATCTGTTTCCGGAAGGGTCGGAGGCTGCCGCATATAATACGGTGGATGCGGCGCTGCTGTTTATTGTGGCGGTGTATGAGTATCTCAGAAGAACGGGGGATGAGGCATTTGCGGATCAGGCATATCCCGTGATGAAGGATATCATTCGCTGGTATGAGCAGGGGACGGACTACGGGATCCATATGGATCAGGACGGCCTGATCATGGCGGGGCAGGGCTTTGACCAAGTGACCTGGATGGATGTGCGGGTGGAGGATATTCTGCCCACCCCCAGGCACGGAAAGCCCGTGGAAATCAATGCATACTGGTACAATGCCCTGAGGATCATGGAGGAGCTTGCCAGAAAGCGTCCCCGGGAGGAGATGGATTTCGGCGCCATGGCGGACAAGGTATATGGAGCCTTTGAAAAGCAGTTCTGGAACCCCCAAAAGGGCTGTCTGCGGGATGTGATTTCCGGTACGGCGGCGGACGAGCAGGTGAGGTGTAATCAGATCTGGGCGGTTTCCCTGCCCTTTTCCCTGCTTCCTGCCCAAAAGGAAAAGCAGGTGGTAGAAACCGTATTTCGCAGGCTCTATACCGGCCTGGGGCTGCGCAGTCTGGATCCGGAGGATGAGGCGTTTCATCCGGTTTACGCAGGGGCGCAGCTGGATCGGGATCTGGCCTATCATCAGGGCACCGTATGGACTTTTCCCCTGGGAGGCTATTATCTGGCATATCTGAAGGTATGGGGATATAGCAAACAGGCCAGAGAATATGTAAGGGAGCAGCTGACTGTCATAGAGACGGCGCTGCGGGAGGGCTGCGTGGCCCAGCTTCCCGAGATCTATGATGGGGGTAATCCTGTAAGCTCCAGGGGCTGCTTTGCCCAGGCCTGGAGCGTGGGGGAAATCCTGAGAGTCTATGAGGCGCTGGAGGAACAATCCCAAGGTAAGATATAGCTTTTTGTCAGAGGGGTAATCACATGTATGAAAATTATATTTTTGATCTGTACGGAACCCTGGCAGATATCCGCACCAATGAAAGCAGCCCATACCTGTGGCGGAAGATGAGTGAGCTGTACAGTTCTCTCGGCGCTTCCTACAATCCCCGGCAGCTGCGCAGACAGTTTCGCCGGCTGGAGCAGGAAAGTGCGGAAAAACTGCAGAGAGAAGCGGAAAGCGCCGGAGAAAAGGATGCTCTGACAGAGCCGGATCTGACAGAGGTTTTTCGGGAACTGTTCCGGGAAAAGGGGATTTCCTGTGACCGGCAGAGGGCCCGGCTTACGGCAGTGTTTTTCCGCACCCTTTCCCGGCAATATATTCAGCTGTATGAGGGGGTAAAGGAAACTCTGGAGGAACTGCATAACAGGGGAAAGGGGCTGTATCTGCTGTCCAATGCCCAGAGCGACTTTACCAGGCCGGAGCTGGAGCTATTAGGGTTGGAAGAGTACTTTGACGGGATCCTGATTTCCTCGGAGGAGGGCTGTAAAAAGCCGTCTCCCGGATTTTTCCGCAGGCTATTGGAACGTTATCATCTGGATCCCGCAGTCTGCCTGATGGTGGGCAATGACGAATATGCCGACATTGGCGGGGCGGCGGGCGTGGGCATGGACGGCCTGTATCTTCATACGGCCACCTCCTCCCCCCTTAAAGGAAGCGTAAAGCCCGCATACTGTGTGACGGACGGGGATTGGCAGAAGGTGAGGAGTATCCTGCTGAAATAGCGGAGATAGGAGAGGGTGCATATTATGAATCTGGGAAAATTAAAGGGATATACGGTTGCCGGACAGAAAGTGACATTGCTGTTTGAAGAGAGGGAGGCCCGGATCCGGGCGGTCACCCCGGAGATTATCAATGTATTCTGCGGTCTGGAGCAGGAAAAACAGGAGTCCAGGGCCATTGAAGGCAATAAGGAGATCCGGACAGAGCTTACGGTGGAGAGCAGGGAGGATGGCCTGTGGATCAGTACAGGCATGGTATCCGTCCGGGTCAGTGACGGTTTCTATGTGGATTTCTTTGATCCCGGCGGGGCGGAGGTATGTATGGATTACCGGGGAGAGAGAAAGCCGCTGCAGACAGTCAGCCGGGAGGCGCTGGAGCTTCTTGCCGGTGAGGGGCACGAGGCCGGAGAAAGGGAGGGACATCTTTTTGATGTGCTGAAATGCCTCAAGGGGGACGAACATTTTTATGGTCTGGGGGATAAAACAGGGTTTTTGGATAAGCGCAGCTATGCCTACGAAATGTGGAACACGGATAATCCTGCTCCTCAGGTGGACAGCTTTAAGGCGCTGTATAAGTCCATCCCCTTTTTTATGACCCTGACCGGGGAGCATATGTACGGTATCTTTCTGGATAATACCTATAAAAGCTTTTTCGATATGGGCCAGGAGTCGGAGGAATATTACAGCTTCGGTGCGGCCGCCGGGAATCTGGATTATTACTATATAGCAGGGGATAGTCTGCGGGAGGTGCTTACCCGTTATACCTATCTCACAGGAACCTGTCCTCTGCCTCAGAAGTGGACGCTGGGGTATCATCAGTCCAGATGGGGCTATGTCACCCAGGAGGATATAGAGGAGATCGCCCGGGGCATGCGGGAAAGAGATATTCCCTGTGACGCCATTCACTTCGATATTGATTACATGCAGGATTATAAGGTCTTTACCTGGAATGAGAAGCGCTACCACGGGGATGCGGCGGGATATCTGCAGACCCTTGCCGACAGAGGTTTTAAGCCCGTGGTGATCAATGATCCGGGGGTGAAAAAGGAGCCGGGTTATACGGTCTATGATGAGGGGATTTTAAACGGCTATTTTGCCAGGACTCCTCAGGGAGAGGTGTATATCAACGCCGTATGGCCCGGTGATGCGGCTTTCCCGGATTTCGGGAATCCCAAGGTGAGAGAATGGTGGGGAGAAAAGCAGAAATTCCTGCTGGATAAGGGGGTTCGGGGGATCTGGAACGATATGAATGAGCCTGCCAGCTTTAACGGGCCGCTGCCGGATGATGTGGTATTTACGGATGAGGACAAAGAGACCAGTCATGCCAGGATGCATAATCTCTACGGACATCTGATGGCACAGGCAGCCTACCGGGGGCTGGGGCGCCTGGACGGACGCAGGCCCTTTGTGATCACCAGAGCCTGCTATGCGGGAAGTCAGAAATACACCACCTGCTGGACGGGAGATAATCACAGTATCTGGGCTCATCTGCAGATGGCGATTCCGCAGCTGTGTAATCTGGGCCTTTCCGGGATGCCCTTTGCAGGGACGGATGTGGGAGGCTTTGGTTCCGATACTACGGCGGAGCTGCTGTGCCGCTGGGTGCAGCTGGGATGCTTCTCCCCGCTGTTTCGAAATCATTCCGCCATGGGTACCAGGCCTCAGGAGCCATGGCAGTTTGGCCGGGAGGTATTGGATATTTACCGGAAATACGTGAAGCTGCGCTATCATTGGATCCCTTATTTTTATGATCTGTTCCATGAGGCGGAGCAAACCGGCGCCCCGGTGATGCGCCCTCTGGTGTTCCACTATGAGAAGGATGAGACTGCGGCAACCTGCAATGATGAATTTCTGCTGGGCGACCGGATCCTGGCAGCCCCGGTGGTATACCCGGGCATGAAAAAGCGTATGGTGTATCTGCCGGAGGGAGTCTGGTATGATTACTGGACAAGGGAAAAGCTGACAGGCCCTGTGTGGCTGATCAGGGATGCGCCCCTGGAGGTATGCCCCATCTATGTGAAGGCGGGAAGCGTGATCCCCGCCATGGAGCCCATGTCCTATGTGGGAGAAAAGGAAGAGGATACTCTGCTTCTGGATGTTTTCCCGGGAAAGGGCGAGTGGGATCACTATACGGATAACGGAGAGGATTTTGCCTACAGAGAAGGGGAATACAACCGGTATCACCTTGTGGTGGATGAGGAGGGCCTGGTGCAATGCCGGCTGGATTATCATGGCTATGAAAAGGTTTACCGGAAAATACGGATAAACCAGCTGGGTAAACACAATTTTTTCACATTTTGAACATTTTTTCGAAACAGATTTTCTGTATTCTGTACTTGCTAACACAAATATGCGGAGGATATTCAGGTGAACAGTAAGGACGGAAAAAACAGGAAGAAAGGTAG
>CALWLO010000167.1 GCA_944381545.1 uncultured Acetatifactor sp.
GCTTCGCCGTATTTATCATACAGGTCGCTGGTGCCCTCTACCGACAGGGTATAAGTACGGCCCAGCTCCAGATTCAGCAGTGTCACGGTACTCTCCTTGGTGTCCTTTTTTACCAGCACAGCCGTATCCGCAGAGTCATAGCTGTCCGGCCCGGCCACCACAAAGCCCGTTCCCTGCTGCTCCTGTGCAGCCGGCGGCCCGGATTGCTCCGCCGGACCGGCAGACCGCTGTCCACAGGCCGTCAAAATGCCTATCATTCCCACCAGTACCAGTGTCCGTGTAACTGCCCTCTTTTGTCCCTTTATCATTCTTACCTCCATGACTTTATGTGCGAAAGCCCCTGTACTGTTTCCTACAACTGAAATACGGTCTCCAGAAAGAGTTTTTTATCCTGCTCCTGGGCTATCAGCTTATCCAGCTTCTCCTGATTGCGCTGAGGGATCCAGGCCTTACCGGAATTATAATAAAAGTTTACGATTTTCCAAAACTTCTCCGGATAGGCTAACCGGTAATACAGGTCAATATAGGCATAGGCGCTGATGGGCTGCGTCCGGTCATATGCCGTCAGCAGCTCCTTTCCCAGAGATACCGACCAGCCGGCCTTCTCCAAAAGCTTGCGCATCAGCAGATACAGATCTCTGATCTGTCTGTCCCTGAGGCATCTTTCAAAATTTACGATATACATGCCCTGCTCCCCCCGCAGGATATTATGATATTGGTAATCCCCATGACAATAGGCATATTCCTCCTGCTCCCCGGGCATATTTTCCTCATAGGCCCGCCAGCCCTCCGTCACCTCTCTGGCCTGTTCCATAAAATAGTCGAAGCAGCCCAGAAGACGATATTCAAACATGGTCTTCTGGCTCTTTTTCCGCAGAAAGCGCTGTACCTTGATAAATTCCCGATTATGCTTTTCATACTCCTGCAGCGGCGAAAACCTCGGCAGCACCGGACAGTCCTCTCCGGGCTCCAGCACCATGCTCTGGTGAAGCCTGGCCAGCGTCCTCACCGCCTCCTGACACTCCCCTCTGTCGGAAATATTGCATTCCCGGCCCTCAATGCAGGTCTTTAAGATATAAGCCGTTCCGTCATTTTCCCGGACACACAATGCCCCATCCCGGGCGGGGATCAGCTCTTCGGCAGATAACCTGCCCAGCTCCCTGATCTGGGATAACAGCCTGCTGAGCAGTACCAGCTTTGCTTCATTGCCTTCATATTCCTTAAATACCAGCAACCCTTTATCTGTATCACACAGGATCACCCCCCGGCCCTTCCTCGTACGGAGGATCTCCACATCATATTGCTCCAGCAAAGCTACTGCTCTATCGTTCACGTCCCGTACCTCCCATAAGATATGCAGCTGAGGCGCACCTCTGCCCCGGCCCTATCTTATCTTATGAGAACCGTTAAGGACTTATGTTACTTTTGCATAAGGATTCAGAAAAATCCCAAGGAGCTTTTCCCGGGTATTATCCTCCGGTCTCTCCAGCACATGAGAAAGCATTTGCTGCAGCAGCTCCCCCAGCTCGGGCCCGGGACTTACGCCTGCGGCTATCAGATCCCGGCCTGTCACTGCCAGGCTTTTCAGCGAAACACATTGTCCCTCTTCCCTGATTTTTCGATACCCTGACTCCCAGGCGTCCACCAGCTTTAGCTTCTCCTGCCTCTGATAAGCGCTCTGGGCCATGATATCCCCCCGCTTTACGATAAGAAGCTTTGGGAAGATATCCTCTCCGATCCGATTGACAGCCCGGCGCACAATTACCGGCGTGGGCACTACATCATTGCCGTAATCGTGGAATTCCACCAGCCGGCGCACTGTGGCAATGGTGTCATTATCGAATTTCAGCCGTCTCAGGATCTCCCTTGTCATCTCGGCGCTCACTGCCGGATGCCCATAAAAATGTGTAATCCCCTCTTCGTCTGTCTCCAGTGTCCGGGGCTTGCCGATATCATGCAGCAGCATGGCCAGCCGCAGATCCTTTACGGCAGGCACCTCAACGAGACTGTGCAGGATATGCTCTCCCACATTATAACAATGATGGGGATGGTTCTGCGGGGTCTCCATACAACGGTCCAGCTCCGGCAGAATCACTGCAGTGACACCCATGTCATATGCCTGCCGCAGATAGTCCGGGTGAGGTGAAGTCAGCAGCTTTACCAGCTCTGTCTGGATTCGCTCCGCACTGATGGCGGACAGGCTGGGCGCCAAATCCCGAATGGCCTGCCTGGTATCCTCCTCAATGGCATAGCCAAGCTGGGCGGAAAAGCGGATCGCCCGCAGGATCCGGAGAGCATCCTCTGTAAAACGCTCCCTGGCACATCCCACACAACGGATCAAGCCCCGCCGGATATCTCCCATACCGTCAAAGGCATCCACAAGCCCTGCGGTCTCATTATAAGCCATGGCATTGATCGTAAAATCCCTGCGCCGCAGATCCTCCACCAGCTGGGAGGTAAACAGCACCTCCCTGGGATGTCTGTGATCCTCATATTCCCCGTCTATACGATAGGTGGTTACCTCAAAGCCCTCCCTGTCCAGCATTACCGTAACAGTGCCGTGGGCAATACCTGTATCCACCGTGCGCCGAAACAGGGCCTTTATCTGCTCCGGCCTGGCAGAGGTAGTGATATCCCAGTCATTGGGCTCCCTGCCCAGGACACTGTCCCGGATACAGCCCCCCACTGCGTAAGCCTCATAGCCTGCAGCCGTAATACTGTCTATAATATATTTCACTTTTTCCGGCAATTTTATCAGCATGAAATCCCTCAATTCATAAACTCTCTGATTACTTGGACGATACCATCCTCATCATTGCTGGCGGTAATATAATCTGCTGCCTCTTTTACCGCAGGCTGGGCATTAGCCATGGCCACCCCCACCCCCGCATAGCGGATCATGGAAATATCATTAAAGCCGTCGCCGCAGCAGATGACATGCGCTCTGTCCATGCCGATCATAGGCAGCACCCTGTCCAGGGAGCTGGCCTTATCCACATTATGAGGCATAATCTCCACAAAAAAGGGTTCCGACCGATAGATACTGGCCATCTGCCCATAGCGCTCCTGCAGCTCCTTCTCATAGACGGCCGCCCGCTCCCCCGGTGCCGTCAGCAGGCATTTTTGAATATCAAAGTCCACAAATTCCAGAAAATGATCCACCACACGGACAGGAAGACCGTTAATCCTCGCTTCCAGCTGAACATACTCGTCCGGCTCAAAGGCAGAGATCACCGTATTTCCCAGATAAGTAATCATTCCCATTTGACGTTCCCTGGCATACCGATACAGTCCCGGCAGCAGGTTCAGGGGCAGCGTTCTCTGATAGATGATCTCCCCGGTGCGGCACTCCACTATCCTTGCGCCGTTAAAGGACAGCAGATAGCCCCCATAACGGGCCAGCTCCAGCTCCTTCTCGTAACGGCGCATACCCGGCGTGGGCCTCCCGGAGGCCAGCATTACCTTATGTCCCCGCTCTATTGCTTTCCAGATTGCCTGCCGGGTAGCGTCTGTAATCTCTTTTCGGGAATTTGTCAGGGTGCCGTCTATATCCAGCACCAGCACTTTTTCCTCCATATTTCCCTCCTTCATGCATATCCCAGGTTTTACCTGCAATGCTGCACCAATGCGTCTACGCTCCGTCCGCAGCCGCATTGTGCTTAAAAGCGATTTCAGCGACAGAGGGTAATGCCTGCTGCCGCTGATTTCCTTTATTCTGCATTCTCCTGTGAATCCCCGGCGGATTCCTCAGCCGGTTCCTGCACCGGCTCCTCCTGAGTTTCTGATCCCTCTGCTGATTCTTCTGCAGACTCCTCCTGGGCAGCCGCAGCCTCCGAGGAAGCAGCGGCCTCGGCCTCAACCTTCAGGTAGTTCAGATTACCCTTGGGATCCTCCACCGCTATACCCTCAATGATCGTATCCAGGTATTCAGACATGGTTTCACTTAACAGCAGATCGTATATATCCAGCTTCCAGGCAGGGTCATTGGTGCCCAGATAATAGAGTACATAATGATATCCGTTATCATCCGTAAAGGCCGCCGTATCACCCTTCTGCCGGCTGGCATCCGCCATCCATGCATTCATGTCCTCATTCATGCTGTCAACCTCTACGCCCTCATACAAGCCATCTTCTACGCCGTTTTCATCATACTGACTGCACAGTGCGATAAAGCTCTCTTCCGTTGCATCACCGCTCTGCCACTCTGTCAGAATGCTCTGGGCGTCCACAGTCTGCGTTACAATGGCCCGCATATCCACTGTGGGGGTCTCATCCCGGTATCTCCGGTCAAAGCCTGCTACCAGATAGCGATTGCCCGTAGTATCCTCCACCACAGTGGTATCGCCTTCTGCTCTGGACTCATCAAACAGCCATTCCCTGAGCAGAGAATTCACGGAGCTGCTGCTCTGCCCTTCGTAGAGATCACCGTCTGCCAGGATCGTATCCTCTGCCGCATCTGCCGCTTCCCTGGCGTCCGCCATGGCTGCCGCAATCTCCTCCTCCGTGGGCTCATATGCAACCTCATTGCCCTCATCATCCAGTGTCACACTGCCATCAGGCGCAGCGGTGGGCAGCTGCGCTTCTACAATGGTCATATGGTAATCCACCAGGTCATAGCTTTGCTTGTTTTCCTCGTAATAGCTGTCAATCTCTGCATCCGAGGGGCCGGAAGCCTCCGCCACCTGCTCATAATAAGCCGTGGTCAGTATACCCTCCCGGATCACGTCCTCCAGGCGGGACTCTGTAGCATAGCTGCCAAAAACGTTCTTTAAATACCGGTTCAGCGTCATACCGTTTTCGCTGGCCCGCTCCCTGAGATCCTCCATGGTTTCCTCATATTCTGTTTCCGTATCATAGGTAAAACCCGATTCCTGAGCAGCAGTCTTCATCGCCTTAGTGCTCTGGATATTGCCCACAGCCAGCTGCTCAAAGTAGTCCCGGAAGGTCAGCTCCGTGGAATACATCTGATCGTCAATGGTACTGGTGTCCATACCCATCATGGACAGATAATAGCTGTTCTGACTGATAAAACTGCTCCTGGCCATGGCATAATGATAATCAAATTCCACCTTGTTAATCTTCTCTCCGCCTATGGTGATATATGTCCCGTTTACCGCCATATAGGTGCGGATGGGGAAAGAAAACACAAAGGCCGCCACGAGCACCACCACCGCAATGCCGATCACGGTGCCCCGTCTTTTCTGGGCCCTGGCCTTTTTCTCCTGCTCCTGATAAGCCTGCATCTTGCGGTCATATTTGGTCATGACCTTATTTTCCTGCTTAGGAGTTTCTTTCTGATTTTTTTTATTCGACATCTCTCCATCCTTCTTTCCTGATTAAATCGCTTTTTCCAGCTTCTCTGCCAGCTGCCGGATACAGCCCTCGTCAAAGGGACATTTCAAGCCCACAGCGGGAATCATATTGGTAAAGAAATCGCTGGCGGACAGCTTACAAAGCTTTAGGTAGGAAGCCCATGCCTCCTTGA
>CALWLO010000168.1 GCA_944381545.1 uncultured Acetatifactor sp.
CCGCTCCCGCAAAAAACTCCACCGCCGAAGTAAAAAAGATCCTGATTCCATCCGGAGAAATTGTATAAAAAGTCACAATATACACCAGTATCGTAAAGGCCACAATGACAAGAAGGCCCAAAACCAGCGTCAGCAAAAACAATCCAAAATGCCCCCGGCTCGCAGGCAGCGTCAATCCATAAGGTTCGGGCAGCAGAGCCGCTGCCGCTAGGATCGGAATACACCGCAGCACCGCTTTGGAGGTACGGTTAGCCACTGTACGGGAAAACCACATCTGATAAATGCTCACCGGCCGGCACAATTCATAAGCAATATTACCGTCCCTGACCGCATCGAAGATCTCCGGCTCCATGATCCAGGCCCCAAACACCGCCAGAAATGCCTGCTGCAGCCAGATATAGGTTACCACTGCCTCAAACTGCATGGGAAATGCGGACGCATCCGCCTCATAGAAGGCCCGATATACCAAAATTTCCATAGCTCCCCAGAAAAACTGCGTCACGATCCCCGCTGCTGCCGCGGTCCGGTACTGCAGCCCCGTGGCAAAGCGCAGCCGAAAAAAGGAAATATATTTTCGCATCTTTATTCACCCATTCCTTATATTTCATAGCTGCGGTACAGCTCTGCCACTTCCCTCTCCATATCCTGTCCGCCCCGTTTGATATCCTCCAGGGTGCCGTCCATCAGAATCTGCCCCCTGCCAATTAAGATGATCCGCTTTGTCAGCGCCTCAATATCCTGCATATCATGAGTGGTCAAAATCACCGTCGTACCATGCTTCTGGTTCTGCTGCCGGATAAAATCCCGCACTGCCAGCTTGGATACCGCATCCAGACCGATAGTAGGCTCATCCAGAAACAGGATCCGGGGACTGTGCAGCAGGGATGCTGCAATCTCACAGCGCATACGCTGCCCTAAGGACAACTGCCTGGCAGGAGTGCGCAACAATTCCCCTAAATTTAGTAATTCTGTTAATTCATCGAGATTGGATCGATAGATCTGATCCGGGATCGTATAGATATCCTTTAAGAGCTCATAAGAATCTATGACCGGAACATCCCACCACAGCTGCGATCGCTGTCCGAATACTACGCCGATCCGGCGTACATGCTTGATTCGATTCTTCCAGGGCACCATGCCGTCTATCAGGCAGCTACCGCTGTCGGGTGTCAATATTCCGCTGAGTATCTTGATCGTGGAGCTTTTCCCCGCTCCGTTGGGACCGATATAGCCCACCATCTCTCCGTCCGAGATGGTAAAGCTCACGTCCCTGAGGGCATGAATCTCCTCATACTCCCTGTGAAACAGGGCTTTTACGGCTTCACAAAAGCCTGCATTCCTTTTTGCAACCCGGTACGATTTGCACACATTTTCCATCGTAATCATCATTGCTTCCTCCTGGTAGTTATGTTCGCACATCTTTCCAAGTAGGCCCTCTCTCCATCGGATTTTGCCGATGGATACCTAAAGTCAGATATTTGGTTTTATCCCTCGCTTTTGCAAGGGAGTTTCATCATAGCAAAAAGAGGCACTCTTGTCAATCCCCTGCCTCACCTTCCTCTTTTCACTGCCTCACCTTCCTCTTTTCGCTTTTTCCGTACTTTGTCTTGCTGAACCCGCATAAATCCGCTATAATGTTAACTGATAAAAAAGTATAACAGCGGAGCTTTCCCGCTGCTTCGCAGCTAACTTTGCTCATATTCGGGCAGATAGGAGTATAAAAAACATGAAAATTGTGCTGCAAAATCTGACGAAAAAATTTCCCAGCCGCAATAAAAAGTCCCGGGAGGAGGTCATTGCGGTAAATGATTTCACCTTTGAGATTCCTGATGGCAAGCTGATCGGACTGCTGGGGCCTTCCGGCTGCGGCAAAAGCACGGCTCTGAATCTGATCTGCGGCCTGCAAAAGCCCACCAGCGGCAGAATCTTTTTCGGGGAGGATGACGTTACCGATCTGCCCCCGGAGCACAGAGGGGTAGGGCTAGTGTTTCAGAACTATGCCCTGTATCCACATCTGACCGTGTTGAAGAACATCACTTTTCCTCTGGAAAATCTGCGGGGCGCTGACAAGCTGTCCAGGGAAGAAATGGAAAAAAGGGCTTATGAAGCCGCTAAGCTGGTACAGCTGGAAGGGCTGATGGACCGCAAGCCCAGCGAGCTTTCCGGAGGCCAGCAGCAGCGTGTAGCCATTGCCCGCGCACTGGTTAAGCAGCCCCGCGTCCTGCTGCTGGACGAGCCTTTGTCCAATCTGGATGCCCGTCTGCGCCTGCAGACCCGGGAAGAGATCCGCCGGATCCAGCGCCAGACCCAGGTTACCACCGTTTTTGTTACCCATGATCAGGAGGAGGCCATGAGCATCTCCGATAGGATCGTCGTCATGAAGGATGGTGTTGTGCAGCAGATCGGTAAGCCCCAGGAGGTCTATGATGATCCCGTAAACCTGTTTGTGGCAAAGTTTCTGGGAACCCCGCCCATCAATATTTTTCGGGGCAGGGCGGCAGACGGACAGCTCTTCATCGGTCAGGAAGCCATCCTGCCCCTTCAGGGCGTGTCCGATCAGGAGGTTATCGTGGGCATCCGCCCCGAGGGCTTTATTCTGCAGGAGGACGGCCCCCTGACCTGTAAATTAAGCCGTGTAGAGGTCATGGGCAGGGATATCAGCGTGGTATCCACCCACTCCTGCTCTGAAAACGCCGTCATACGCTCCATCATCAATGCGGAGAACGCAGTGGATCCCGAGGCAGAAAACGTACGCTTTGCCGTAAAGCCCCACAAGCTTTATCTGTTTGGGAGCGAGACCGGAGAACGTATCCTCTTTACCGCAGAGTGACCATTGTGTTTAAAAAGGAGATCCTAACAGCTATGGATAATAAAAATCGCAAAGGGTGGCTCTACCTGCTGCCTGCTTTCCTGTTTCTGGGGGTATTCATGATCTATCCGCTGATAGATGTATTTGTATATTCCTTTGAGGAGGGGTACAATTCCGCCTCCCAGACCTTTTTCGGCATCGGCCTGTATAACTATTCCTACGTGCTCCACGATCCTTATTTTCTGCAGGCGGTGAAGAACACCCTGATCCTGGTGATCATCACCGTGCCCCTTTCCACGGGGCTGGCCCTGCTGATCTCCGTGGCACTGAGCTCCATACAGAAGCTGCGGGAGCTGTTTCAGACCGTATATTTTCTGCCCTATGTAACCAACACTCTGGCCGTGGGCCTGGTATTTATGATCCTGTTTAAAAAGACTGCCTACTCCGACGGTCTGGTCAATCTGCTGATCCAATGCTTCGGCGGCAGCTCCGTGGACTTCATTGACGGCCCCTACTGGGCCAAAATGTTTGTGCTGTGTTTTTACACGATCTGGGTGGTCATGCCCTTTAAGATCCTGATTCTGACCAGCGCCCTGGCATCCGTCAATCAGATCTACTACAATGCGGCCCGGGTGGACGGCACGCCCAAATGGCGGATCTTTACCAGGATCACCCTGCCCATGATTTCGCCCATGATCTTCTATCTGGTTATCACCGGCTTTATCGGCGCTTTCAAGGCCTACAGTGATGCGGTGGCCCTGTTCGGTACGGATCTGAATGCGGCGGAGATGAACACCATCGTAGGCTATGTCTACGACATGCTCTATGGCGACAGCGGCGGCTATCCCTCCTATGCATCGGCGGCAGCCATCATCCTGTTTGCCATCGTGCTGACGATTACCTGCATCAATCTGTTGGTCAGCAAAAAGCATGTACACTATTAAAGGAGGCGGATTCCATGAGGCAAACCATTGATTTTCAGAAAATACAAAAGCGCACCCGGACCCGAAAAGCCCTGGGCAACGTGATAATCTATGCACTGCTGACCCTCTGGGGGCTGATCGTACTCTTCCCTTTTTACTGGATGCTCCTGACCTCCGTAAAAAGCTACGGCTCCTACAATGCGGAATATGTGCCCTCCTTCTTTACCCTATCACCTACCCTGCAGAATTATGCGGATGCTTTTACCACGGTGCCCCTGGGCAGATATCTGTTAAATACCCTGATCTTTACCCTGATTACCACGGCCATCATGCTGGTGGTGATTACACTGGCGGCTTTCGCCTTTGCCAGACTGGATTTTAAGGGCAAGAATGCGGTATTCACCCTGTTTCTGTCCCTGATGATGATCCCCAATGAGCTGGTGGTCATCACCAATTTTACCACCATCACGAACCTGGGGCTGCGCAACACTTTCCTGGGACTGATCCTGCCCTCGGTGACCTCGGTGTTTTATATTTATCTGCTGAAGGAGAACTTTGCCCAGATCCCGGACGAGCTGTATTATGCGGCCAAGGTGGACGGCACTTCCGATCTGCGCTATCTGCGCAGGGTCATGATCCCCATCTGCAGGCCCACCCTGATCACCATCGTCATCCTGAAGATTATAGAGTGCTGGAATTCCTATGTATGGCCCCGGCTGATCACCGACGATCCCAATTATTATCTGGTATCCAACGGCATTCAGGAGATCCGGGAGAACGGCTTCGGCCGGGAAAATATTCCAGCGATGATGGCTGCGGTAGTGGTGATCTCCGTTCCCCTGATCGTACTGTTTTTCATCTTCCGGAAAAAAATCATGGCCGGTGTAGCGAGAGGGGGTACAAAGGGTTGAATCACTTACGAAAAAAACTTAGTATAATGCTGGGGCTGCTGACCGCAATACTGTCTTTGACCGGCTGCCATGGCTCAAGAGGACTGGAGGCTTTTCAGATTCCGGAGGCCTTCGATACTTCCCGGGACTATGAGATCACATTTTGGGCCAAAAACGATACCAACAAGACCCAGACGGATATTTACAGAAAGGCCATCGCCGATTTTCAGGAGCTGTACCCCAACATTACCGTAAACTTACGGCTGTATACGGATTACGGTAAAATCTATAATGATGTGATCACCAACATCGCTACGGGCACCACTCCCAATGTGTGTATCACCTACCCGGATCACATTGCCACCTACCTGACCGGCATCAATATCGTGGTGCCTTTGGAGGAGCTGTTTGCCGATCCCCGTTACGGACTGGGAGGCAGTGAGGTGCGCTTTGAAGGGCCCGGTCAGGAGGAGATCATTCCCCAGTTTCTGTCCGAATGCGCTTTTAACGAACACTATTATGCGATACCCTTTATGCGCTCCACCGAGGCCTGCTATGTGAATAAAACCTATGTGGAGGCATTGGGCTATACCCTGCCGGAAACACTGACCTGGGATTTCATCTGGGAGGTATCCGAGGCCGCCACGGAAAAGGACAGCGAGGGGAACTATCTGATTAACGGTCAGAAGGTCATGATTCCCTTTATCTACAAATCCACGGATAATATGATGATCCAGATGCTGAAGCAAAAAGAAGCCGGCTACTCCACTGCCGACGGAGAAATCCTGATTTTCAACGATACCACCAGGGAACTCTTATATACCGTGGCAGAACATG
>CALWLO010000169.1 GCA_944381545.1 uncultured Acetatifactor sp.
GGGATACCGATCCGGGCATAGAGCAGCCGGAAATAATCATAGATCTCCGTCACCGTACCCACAGTGGAACGGGGATTGCGGTTGGTTGATTTCTGGTCAATGGAGATGGCGGGAGAGAGCCCGTCGATCCGCTCCACATTGGGCTTTTCCATCTGCCCTAAGAACATACGGGCATAGGAGGAAAGGGACTCCATATACCGGCGCTGCCCCTCCGCATAGATGGTATCAAAGGCCAGAGAGGACTTACCGGAACCGGACATCCCCGTCAGTACCACAAATTCATTCCGGGGAATATCCACATCAATATTCTTCAGATTGTGCTCCCGGGCACCCCTTATCTTAATGTACTCCTTTTTCGGGAGCATCTTTTTACCTTCTTCCATACCGTATTCCCTCTCTTCTCTATTACTCTTCTTCCAGTTCACTGCGCTTTGCCTTCAGCTCCAGCATCTTATCCCGCAGCTCTGCCGCTGCCTCGAAATTCAAATCTGCCGCTGCCTTCTGCATCTTCTTCTGGATATCGGCAATCAGCTTATCCAGCTCCTTACGGCTCATGGACTCAGGATCCTTTTCAAAGCGCACCTCTTCCTCCGCAATCTTTTTGGAGATGCTGATCAGCTCCCGGACTGCTTTTCTGATGGTCTGGGGCGTAATGCCATGGGCCTCATTATAAGCCATCTGGATCGTCCGGCGGCGGTTGGTCTCGTCAATGGCAATGCGCATGGAGTCCGTAATCACATCCGCATACATGATTACATGCCCCTGGGCATTACGCGCCGCACGTCCAATGGTCTGGATCAGGGAGGTGCTGCTTCGCAGAAACCCTTCCTTGTCCGCATCCAGTATGGCCACCAGGGAGATCTCCGGGATATCCAGTCCCTCCCTGAGCAGATTGATGCCCACCAGCACGTCGAACACATCCAGGCGCATATCCCGGATGATCTCCGCCCTCTCCAGCGTATCAATATCCGAATGGAGATATCTGACCCGTATCCCCACTTCTTTCATATAATCCGTCAAATCCTCTGCCATACGCTTGGTCAGGGTGGTAATCAGCACCTTGTTATGCTGCGCCACCTCTTTATTCACTTCCCCGATCAGATCATCCACCTGCCCCTCCACCGGACGCACATCCACCTGGGGATCCAGAAGGCCCGTAGGCCTGATGATCTGCTCTGCCCGCAGCAGCTCATGCTCCTCCTCATATTTGGCCGGAGTAGCAGATACAAAAAGAATCTGGTCAATATGGGATTCAAATTCTTCGAAGTTCAACGGCCGGTTATCCAAAGCGGAAGGCAGGCGAAAACCATAATCCACCAGGGTGGTCTTTCGGGATCTGTCCCCGGCATACATGGCGCCGATCTGAGGGATCGTCATATGGGATTCGTCTATAATAATCAAGTAATCATCCCCGAAATAATCCATCAGGCATTTGGGCGGTTCTCCGGGTCTCATGCCGCTTAAATGCCGGGAATAGTTCTCAATGCCGGAACAAAAACCGGTCTCCCGAAGCATTTCTATATCAAAATTCGTGCGTTCTGCGATCCGCTGGGCCTCGATCAGCTTGTCCTCTCCCTTAAAGAAGCGCACTCTCTCCTCCAGTTCCTTCTCAATCGTGTCACAGGCCTGCTTGATCTTCTCTGCAGCCACCACATAGTGGGAAGCCGGAAAAACGGCAATATGCGTCAAAGCGGCATGCACCTTACCCGTAAGCGGCTCCACCTCGGCAATCCGGTCAATCTCATCCCCGAAAAACTCCACCCGGATCAAATAATCTCCGCCCTGGGCCGGGTAGATCTCCAGCACATCTCCCCGTACCCGGAAAGTGCCCCGCTGCAGATCCAGATCATTACGGTCATACTGAATATCAATCAGTTCCCGGATCACCTGATCCCGGTCCTTGATCATCCCGGGGCGCAGGGATACGATCATCTCCTGATAATCAGCCGGGCTGCCCAGGCCATAGATACAGGATACGCTCGCTACCACGATCACATCCCTGCGCTCGGACAAAGATGCAGTGGCGGACAGCCGCAGCTTATCAATCTCATCATTGACTGCCGAATCCTTGGCAATATAGGTGTCAGAGGAGGGTACATAGGCCTCCGGCTGATAATAATCGTAATAGGAGACGAAATATTCCACAGCATTCTCCGGGAAGAACTCTTTAAACTCCCCGTACAGCTGCCCTGCCAGGGTCTTATTGTGGGCAATGATCAGGGTGGGCTTATTCAGCGCCGCAATCACATTGGCCATGGTAAAGGTCTTGCCGGAGCCGGTGACTCCCAAAAGTGTCTCACACTGGTTGCCCTGCCTAAATCCCTTCACCAGAGCCTCTATCGCCTGGGGCTGGTCACCGGTGGGCTGATATTCTGAATGCAAAACAAAATGATCCATACTGGCTTTCCTCGTTGAAAAATGACTGTTAAACATGGCTTACCTTATTACTTCCACACAACCTACTTGATTATAACAGATTCCATAAAAAAAGTACAGAGCAAAATCAAACGTTTGTTCTGTACTTCCCTTTTTCAGCTATTTTCTTTCTTCGGTTGCTCTCCGCTCTACTGCATCAGCCCCTGAAGCACCTCCTTGGCCTTCTCCAGCTGGTTATCATAACCGTTACTGTAATAGGCCTCGCCGTCGAACTCGCAAACCACATCCGGCTCAATACCGGTACCGTGGATATTGCGGCCGGCAGGCGTGTAATAACTGCTGATGGTTATTTTGATGGCTGAGCCGTCCTGCAGGGTCAGGATCTGCTGTACAATCCCCTTGCCGAAGGTAGTGGTTCCCACCAGCGTGCCTTTATGGTAATCCTGAATGGCACCGGATAAGAGCTCTGAAGCGCTGGCGCTGTTGCCATCCACCAGAACCACCAGGGGCAGCTCAAACTCATTGCTGCCGTCGCAAGTGTACTCTTCCCTTTTGCCGTACTTATCCTCTGTATAGACCACCAGTCCCTCCGGCAGCAGCAGCCGTGCAATATCCACCACCGCCGTAACGCTTCCTCCCGGATTGCCCCTCAGATCCATAATCAGTCCCTTCATCCCGCTGTCCCTGGCACTCTGAAGGGCCTCGGCAAACTGCCCCGGGGTCACATCATCAAACTCCGTGATCTGGATATATGCCATACCGTCTTCCAGCATCTCATAGCTTACGGTAGGCACCTCCACCTTGCGGCGCTCCACTGTCACATCCAGATATTCCCCATCCCGGTAGATCGTGAGATCCACCGTAGTGCCTTCTTCCCCTTTGATCAGAGCCACTACATTATTCAGATCCATGTCATAGGTGGAAACGCCATCCACCTCATAGATGATATCATCCTTTCTCAGTCCCGCTTCCTCAGCAGGAGTGCCCGGTATCGGACTGCTGACCTTGGGATAATTCAGCTCCAGATCCTGTGCCACATATGCGCCGATTCCATAGTAAGCCCCCGTAGTCTGCTCCATAAAGGCATCAAATTCTTCCTTGGTATAATAGGTGGTATAGGGATCCCCCACCGCATCCAGCAGTCCCCGGTAGATGCCGTTTTCCAGCTCCTCCTGGCTTAAGTCATCCTTGTAGTAGTACTGCTCGATCATATACTCCAATATGCCGATCTTTTCTGTCACCGCATCGCTCAGCACCACCTCCTCAGAAGAGCCGCCCGCATTCACCTGCTGGCTTTCCCCAGCGGAGTCTTCCACCCTCTGCTGAACCTTAAAGCCCAGATAAGCAACACATACCACCAGTAATGCTGCAGCCATACCCATGATCAGGCCGGCAATAAACTGCCCTCTTCCCCTGGATGACTGATAATTTTGCCTTTCATATTCTTCCATGCTTCCTCTTTCCGCATACCCCGGGAGGGAGCCACCAAAGACTCCCCGCTTGCCTTCGATATGCTTTAACATTTTCTCTTTTATCCTGCCCTCTCCGAAAAAGCTTCATGCGTGCTTTCATAATATGCAAATTATGGGGAAATGTAATTCCAGGGAGAGATATATTCTCCATTCAGCCGTACACTGAAATGCAAATGATTACCTGTGGATCTTCCGGTGGATCCCACCGCCGCAATCGTATCTCCCCGGCCCACCACATCATCCTTTTTCACGTAGAGCTGGGAAGCGTGCATATAGATGGTATACAATCCGCCGCCATGATCGATCATCACGTAATTGCCCATAGTAGAGCTGTAATCTGCTGCAACCACAATCCCGTCATAGGCTGCGTAAATGGCCGTTCCTTTGGGTGCGGCAAAGTCCACGCCGTTGTGGAACTGCTCCACAAACAGGGTGGGATGTATCCGCATGCCATAGTCATCAGAAATCCTGGTATACGAGGCCAACGGAAACTTAAAAGTACCGCCGTCATAAGTAAGTACTTTGCCGCTGCTGGCAAGAATCCTTTTCTTTTCCTCTTCAACCGCTTTTTCCAGAGAAGAAATCAGTTCATCCTGAGCCTGAATTTCCGCCTCATATTCCTCAATGGACTGCTCCCCGCTGCTGATGCGCTGCTCATAAGCGGTCAGTTCCTTCGCCTTTTGGGACATTAGCTCCTCTAACGCCGCCTGCTCATTCTCCACGCCTTCCCTGGCTTCTTCCAGATAAGCCTTATCCTCCTCCAGCTGCTGTTTACATAATTCTACATATTCCCTGGTCTGAATAAAGGATTCCAGCATCTGGTTGTCGTACTCAGCCACCCGCTCCATGTAAAAGCTGCGGTTCAGAAAATCCGCCAGACTTTCCGCTCCCAAAAGCATATCCAGCAGCTGGCTTTCACCCCTCTCATAACTAAATCTTATGTGATCGGCCATCGCTTCATACTGATTTGCTTCCGCTTCCAGCGCATGTTCAAGCTGTTTTTCCGCCTCTGCGATCTCCTCCTGCTTGTCAGCAATCCTTAACTTCAGATCTGCAATCTTCTGCTCGATATCCGCCATGTTTTCATCCAGCCTTGCCACATAGCTCTTCAGATCCTTCTTTTCCTGCTCCAGCTGCTGTACCAGCTTCTTGATATCGGAAAGACTGTTTTTCAGCTGGTCCCGCTCGCTCTGCGCATTATCAATCTGATTCTCCATATCCTTGATAGAATCAGAGGTAATACTGGAAAGGCTGGTTCCTGATGCATGGACATCCCCCGCTGTGCAAAGCAACAGCAGCAATACCAGGCACCCTGTAATCTTCCATCTTTTCATTCTTATACCCCCGCATGGCCGTGCCCGTGTTAACGCATCAGTCCTATACATGCAGATGCTTTCTCACCGTAGTAACACTGCCGATAAAACCAATACCGATTCCCACCCCCAGGCAAACCGGCGTCAGGAAACTGAAAATAGTCTCAACCGGCAGAAACTGCAGCAGATGATTCAGTACGGAAAACTTTTCCGTCACGTAAGTCAATACGCTGTCATAGGTGTAATGGATGGCCCAGAGGGGTATCACCGCACCGATCAGGCCGAT
>CALWLO010000170.1 GCA_944381545.1 uncultured Acetatifactor sp.
ACCTTGCCCTCACTGTCCGATGCCGTGCCGGTAACCGTCAGCACCACATCTCTCTGTACGGTAGTTACGATGCTGCCGGAGGTGGATGCGTCGGAACGCACCCTTACCTGTTCCCCAATCACCCTGGCGCTGACCGGCTGAACTGCCTCCACATCGGAAGCAGGCGTAGTAGAAGCCGTACCCGACCCAGTGGTTGAGGAAGTACCGCTGCCGCTTACCTTTTCCATCAGATCGGAACGGATATAGCCCGTTCTGCTGCCGTCAAAGGTCACCTGGTACCAGATCCTGCCGTCTGCGCCGGTTACTTCACCGGTAATTGTTAAAATATCCCCCTGCATGGCGCCGGAGATCATCTCGCTGTCAGTGTCTGCGTTCTCGCGGATCTTTACAGAACTGGCCGTTACCCTGCCCTCTTCCGCATGGCTGACCAGCGTTGTCATCCCCAGCATCAGGATCACCATTACCATGGTTACCACAGCCAATGCCATGGTCTTTAACTGTAATCGTATTTCCCTTTTCTCTCTCATTCGCAACCCCTTCCTATCGTTCTTCTATTTATCGCGAGTAAATCGTTTTGCCCCCTCTTGTCCTGCAGTATTGCTTATCATGCGGCCCTGCATTCCTTCTGTTATACTTCTGTGCGCAAGCTCCTCCATACGCTTCTGACGTTTCTGGGCACATTGGGGGCAAAAACTTCCGCTCCGTATCGGTGCGCCGCAGGCCTGACAAGCCAGAAAGGAGCGGGAATCTGCGGCTACCTCCAGCCTTTCCTCCCGAAGCAGCTGGCGTATTGTCTTGCGGGATACACCTGTTGCAGCCTCCGCCTCCACTACTGTTGCACCGGGATGCTGCTCCACATACAACCTGACTTTTCCATAATCATCATAAGCCACTTCATCACATCGTTCACAGTGATATTCACCAACACCCTTATATATCATCACTCCGCCGCATTTTTGGCAGATGTGCGGCCTATGGTATTTATCCAAGCCTAAACAATCCATGGCCCCATACCTCTATCCTGCGCCCTTCACACATTTTGACCGGCTGTGTGAATGCGCATCCATTCCGTTACTTCACCTCATCTATAGCTTTGCCAATGTCATGGCGCATATACTTATTATCAAAGGTAACCCACTCCGTAGCTGCATAAGCCTTTGCTCTGGCTTCCTTTAAGGTGGCTCCCTTAGCTGTCACGCCCAGCACGCGTCCACCGTTTGTTACCACTCTGCCCTGCTCATCAAACCTGCTGCCGGCATGGAAACAATAATAATCCTCTTTGCCCTCAAAGTTCTCCAGGCCCTTGATCTCAAAGCCTTTTTGATAGGACACCGGGTAACCGTCCGATGCCAGTACCACACAAACTGCCGCATTGTCTTCAAATTCCAGATCAATGCGATCCAGCGTGCCGTCGATACAGGCATCCACCACATCCATAATATCATTTTTCATCCGGCACAGTACAACCTGTGCCTCCGGATCGCCGAACCGGGCGTTGTACTCCAGCACCTTAGGGCCGTCCGGCGTCAGCATCAGACCAAAGAAAATAACTCCCTTAAAGGGTCTGCCCTCCGCCGCCATAGCGTCCACTGTGGGCTGATAGATATACTTCCTGCAGAATTCATCCACCTGCGCCGTATAGAAAGGGCTGGGGGAGAAATTCCCCATGCCGCCGGTGTTCAGTCCCTGATCTCCGTCCTTGGCTCTCTTATGATCCTGAGCCGAAGTCATGGGCTTTATGGTCTTTCCATCTACAAAGGACAGCACAGATACTTCACGGCCTGTCATAAACTCTTCGATTACCATGCGGTTCCCCGCACTGCCAAAATGCTTATCCTCCATGATCTCTTTCACACCGGCACGTGCCTCCTCCAGCGTATTGCAGATCAGCACCCCTTTGCCCAATGCCAGCCCATCCGCCTTCAGCACAATGGGCATCTTGGCAGTTTCCAAATACTGAAGCGCTTTCTGCGGATCATCAAAGGTCTCGTAAGCCGCAGTAGGAATATGATATTTCTTCATCAGATCCTTGGAAAATGCCTTGCTGCCTTCCAGAATCGCCGCTTTCTGATCCGGGCCGAAAGCCCGCAGGCCTGCTGCCTGCAATGCGTCCACCAGTCCCCCTACCAGAGGATCGTCCGGCGCTACAAATACCAGATCCACAGTCTTTTCCCTGGCATAAGCAATGATTTTGTCAAACTCCATCACGCCTATGGAGGGTTCACACTCTGCAATCTGCGCAATGCCTGCATTGCCGGGGACGCAATAGATTTTCTCCACTCTCCTGCTCTTTTTCATACTGACTGCGATAGCGTGCTCTCTGCCACCGCCGCCTACAATCAATACCTTCATCTCACACTGTCCTTTCCGTATGCTGTCGTAACAGTTCAGCCATAAGAGGATAATCTCCGGACATGGGTGCTTGCACACAATACACAGGGTTTATTTCTTATGAGCGAAGTGCTGAACTGTTACGTCTTCAGCATCTATATACATGATTATCCCGAATCTCCAGTCTGCCATTGGCAATATCGTCAATGGCCTGGGGAAGCAGGATCCATTCCGCCTGTTCCATCACCCGGCGCTGCAGGATCTCAGGGGTATCCCCCTGCTCTATCATGACCGCCTTCTGGGCAATGATGGGCCCCTCGTCCATGCCTTCATTGACAAAATGCACCGTAGCTCCCGTTACCTTTACGCCCCGCTCCAGCGCCTTCTCATGAACCGTCAAGCCATAGTAGCCCACACCGCAGAAAGACGGGATCAGGGACGGATGGATATTGATGATCCGATTGCTGAACGCATGCACCATCTGTGGAGGGATCCTTACCAAAAAACCTGCCAGCACCACGATATCCGGAGCCAGTTCCGTCATCTTGTCCGTAAAGGCCTGATTAAAAGACTCCCTGTCAGGATAACTCTTCGGAGACATACAGATACCGCATATGCCGTGATTTTTAGCCCGTTCCAGAGCCTTAGCTCCCGCATTGTTGCTGATTACCGCCAATATCTCCGTGTTGGTAATCCTCCCCGCTTCTATTGCGTCAATGATGGCCTGCAGATTGGTGCCGCCTCCGGATACGCATACCACAATCTTTAACATAAGGTTACTCCCTTTTCTCCTGCCACACAGGTTCCGGCAATCCATGCCTTCTCACCGGCAGCCTCAATGGCCTCCACCGTGCTCCGGGCATCTGCCGGATCCACTGCCAGCAGCATGCCGATACCCATATTATAGGTATTATACATCATCTGATCTGCAATACCGCCCTTTTTCTGCAGGAGCTTAAATACTGCAGGCACCTCATAGCTGCCCAGCTCCACATGAGCGTTAATACCCTCGGGCAGCATTCGGGGAATATTCTCATAGAAGCCGCCGCCGGTAATATGGCTGCAGCCCTTTACGGTCACTCCGGCTTCCTTTACGGATTTCATAGCCTTCACATAGATCCGGGTAGGGGTCAGCAGCGCCTCCCCCAAGGTGGCGCCCAACTCTTCATAATAGGTATTCAGGCTTTCCGCACTCATATCAAATACCTTACGCACCAGGGAAAAACCATTGCTATGTACACCGGAGGAAGCAATAGCTACCAGCGTATCCCCCGGCTTAATATTCTCCCCGGTAATCAGATCCTTTTGTTCCACAACACCCACCGCAAAGCCTGCGATGTCATAATCATCCTCCGGCATCATGTCCGGATGCTCTGCCGTCTCACCGCCAACCAGGGCAGCGCCTGCCATCTTGCAGCCCTCTGCCACACCCTTGACAATGGTAGCAATCTTCTCGGGATAATTCTTGCCGCAGGCGATAGAATCCAGAAAAAACAAGGGTTCTCCGCCTGCGCAGGCCACATCATTGACACACATGGCCACACAATCGATCCCTATGGTATCATGCCGGTCCAGCACCATCGCCAGCTTCAGCTTGGTTCCCACGCCGTCCGTACCGGACAACAGCACCGGATGCTCCATATTTTTAATGGCATCCAAGGAAAATGCGCCGGAGAATCCGCCCAGCCCCCCCAACACTTCCGGACGCAGGGTCTCTTTCACATGCTTTTTCATTAGCTCCACGGACTTGTAGCCCGCCTCAATATCCACTCCAGCTTTCTTGTAATCCATATTGTAAAATCCGCCTTTCTCTAGCTTTGTCGCATATCACATTGTGTAACCCGTTCAGCCTACTTTTTCATCCCTTCCAGGTAAGCCTTATAGCCCTGCTCCTGAAGCTTTGCATCCTTGCCCTGCACCTGCTGCTTCAGATTGCTGCTGTATTCCTTCAGCTTCTGCAGCAGCTCCTCATCAGCTGTGGCAAGAATCTTAGCCGCCAGCAGGCCGGCATTGGCGCCGCCGTTAATGGCAACCGTTGCTACAGGTATGCCGGAAGGCATCTGTACGATGGAATACAGGGAATCCCTGCCTCCCAGGGAAGTGGTATGCATGGGAATACCGATCACCGGCATCGGGAAAATCGCTGCACACATCCCAGGCAGATGGGCGGCCATCCCTGCGCCTGCGATAATTACCTTAAATCCCTTTTCCTCTGCGCTCTTTGCATAATCAAAAAACACATCCGGCTCCCGATGTGCGGAAATGATAGTCATCTCATAGGAAATTCCCAGTTCCTCCAGCACATCGGCCGCCTTTGCCATAACGGGCATATCCGAATCGCTGCCCATTACAATACCTACTTTTGCCATAGTCTATCCTCCGTTCCGCCTATAGGCGATTGCTTGTTTTACCTGTATAATTCTAACAACAGTGTACTAGATTTAGTGCCGGTATGCAAGCGCTTTTTGTATATTTTGTGATAGCGGTAGCGCCGCAGCTATTGCCTGTGGGCCGTTACTGCGCCTGATCCAGCGCTTCGTTCAGGGGCTCACTGCCCGGCAGCACAAAACGCCCCTCCAGGATAATGGGAATCCGGGTACCGTCCCTTTTCACAGCAGTCAGCTCTCCCAGCTCATCATAGGGAATCGTAATGTCCGTGTGGCAGTTAAAATACGCAGATGCTGAGTCTGTATGGCGCAGCAGGGACTTCTCATTATCCCTTGCCACGATCTCCTTGCCGTCGGGATTATATACCGCAATATCCTCCGTATGGGAATAACAGGTATCTCCCACCGCAAAATGAGGGCCGGTTTTCTCCGCAATCAAAATGGGCATCTTATCTTCAATGCCCCATTTGCGCGCCACTACATAGGCCGTAGTATTGGTGCCGATGGCAAATTCACCGATGGGCAGCGTCTCCCGATGGAACAGCACATTTTCCTTGATGAAGCGCCTTCCCTCCTCGGCATCGGGGAAATTGGTGCAGCTGTAGTCCTCTATCATGCCATCCCTAAAGCGGATGGTGAGGTTCTGATACTCCAGACCGTTTAAAAATACCCGGGATACATGCAGGATGCCATTGGTTCCCGCCAGTACCGGGGAGGTAA
>CALWLO010000171.1 GCA_944381545.1 uncultured Acetatifactor sp.
AAAGCCTCCTTAATCACGATTGCGCCCAGCTCTGCGGCGGGGGTGGTGCTCAGGGTTCCGCCCATGGTACCGATTGCGGTACGGCAGGCGCCTGCTAATACAACTTTCTTTGCCATTTCTTTTTCCTCCAACTTGTTTTTTTGCTTGTTTTCGCAACGCCGGCAATGATTGTTATTTTTTTATCATTGCCATTGCTTCTAGTGTAGCATAGACATTGCTGTTTTGCAACGGCTTTATTAAAAATCTGACAAAAAAATAACAATAAAATTCTTATTTTAAGAAGCTATGATACAACGCAGGAGTCATCTGTATATTTATGAATATACATTCTTGTCATACCCGGTTCCCCGTCTCCCTGCACCATGCAGAGAAATTCCCAGCCGTAGCGCTCATAAAAGCAGGTATGGTCTGTTACCAGATATAAGGTGTCAATTCCTTTCTTTTTCATGTCATCGCATGCGTAATCCAATAGGGCGCCGGCTATGCCTCTGCAGCGCATATCTTCTTCCGTATATACTGCGCAGATGTTTGGAGTAAGATCTTTTCTATCATGAAAATCATTCTCAATCACACCCAGACCTCCGATCATTCTATTCCCATCCATGGCAAAATACCATTGAGGTACAGGATTTGACCCTTTCAGACAATCCTCCATGCTCTCCATATATGCTGCCAGCGGAATTCCCCATTTCTCATGAAACCACCTGGCCGCTTGATTCTTATATTCCGGCATATCTTCCAGCCGTATGATTTTATATTTCATGGATTGTTCAATACCCATCATATGCCCCCTTACGCTTTCTTATCTTTTTGATCTATTCCCCAGCTAGAATCATTATTTCCTATCAGGCTTCATTCGCACGAAGCATGCTGTGTTTTCATTATAACAAAGGCTCTGTGTTTTTGCATCCTTAATGACATAAAAAATGAGAAAACGCAAAACATATACCTAATTGTCTCTTCCGGCAGATTATGTTAAAATGGAAATCATCAAAAATGCTCTGTATTCAGAAAGAAGGTATACTATGGATCAGTTATCCCTCTTTGATACCCATACGGATCACTTCCTCTCGCCCACCGGCCCCCTGGCCGACCGTCTGCGGCCCACCTCTCTGGAGGAATATGTGGGGCAGCAGCATCTCCTGGGGCCCGGAAAGATCCTGCGCCAGCTTTTAGAGCGGGATCAAATCCCCTCCATGATCTTCTGGGGGCCGCCGGGAGTGGGCAAGACCACCCTCGCCAGCATCATTGCTGGGCGCACCCGCTCCAGCTTCGTCAATTTCAGCGCTGTGACCAGCGGCATCAAGGAGATCAAGGAAATCATGAATAAGGCTCAGGAAAACAGAGCCTATGGCATCCGCACCCTGGTGTTTGTGGATGAGATACACCGTTTTAATAAGGCCCAGCAGGATGCCTTTCTTCCTTACGTGGAACGGGGCAGCATCACGCTGATCGGCGCCACCACAGAGAATCCCTCCTTTGAGATCAATGCGGCTCTGCTCTCCCGCTGCAAGGTATTTGTATTAAAAGAGCTGACAGATGAGGATCTGACCGGACTGCTGACTCGGGCGCTGACGGACAAACGCAGCTTCGGCAGCAGTACTGTTCATATAGAACCGTCTCTGCTGTCTGCGATCGCAGCTTTTGCCAACGGGGATGCCCGCATGGCGTTAAATACCCTGGAAATGGCTGTGCTGAATGGGGAGATTGCCCCCGACGGCTCTGTGACCGTCACTAAGGAGACGCTGGAGCAATGTCTGGGGAAAAAGACGTTATTGTATGACAAAAAGGGCGAAGAGCATTACAACCTGATCTCCGCCCTGCATAAATCCATGCGCAACTCTGATCCAGACGCCGCCGTCTATTGGCTGGCCCGTATGCTGGAGGCCGGGGAGGATCCCTTGTTTATCGCCCGGCGGCTGATCCGCTTTGCCAGTGAAGATGTGGGACTGGCAGATCCCCAGGCGCTTCCTTTGGCGGTATCCGCCTATCAAGCCTGCCATTTTAACGGGATGCCCGAGTGCAATCTGAATCTTACCCAGGCGGTGGTCTATCTCTCACTGGCTCCCCGCTCCAACGCCCTGTACCGGGCCTATGAGACCGCCAAGGCAGACGCACTGACTGGGTTAAACCAGCCCGTCCCCCCGGTCATCCGCAATGCCCCCACCCAGCTGATGGAAGAGCTGCACTATGGGGACGGTTATATCTATGCCCATGATACCCGGGAAAAAATGGCCCGCATGACCTGTCTGCCCGAGGACTTAAAAGACCGCCGCTACTATCTGCCCACCGAGGAG
The DNA here is from genome assembly GCA_944381545.1 of uncultured Acetatifactor sp. Lineage (GTDB taxonomy): Bacteria > Bacillota > Clostridia > Lachnospirales > Lachnospiraceae > Acetatifactor. Next base: position 2,298 of record CALWLO010000171.1, read on the forward strand.
GGAGCGGAGGGTATCCAGAAAGAGAGGCTGGAACAGAGCCGGGCATTCCGGCTGGGGGAATCATGATCCGCTTTCCCATCAGGGAGCAGGCGTAGACGCAGGCACAAAGGAAGGCGCATTTTCCACCGCCGGATCCCTGATCTGGGTAGTCCGCACCCACTCCTTTGTGCCCTCCAGCTTCGCCGTTTCCTGGGTGTGCTTTGCCAGGAAGCGGGTCAGGGCGTACACATCGATCCAGATCTCGTTGTCGCATTCCTTCTGGGACTCATCGAATATCAGCTGCAGCCCCCAGTGCAGATGGGTCACTTCAATATTGTTCACATTTTCCTTAGTGCTGTAGCCTGTATGCCCCATATACCCGATCACGTCTCCTGCCGTCACCAGGCTTCCCTCCTCCAGATGCTCTGCAAAAGGGTAATTCTGCCGCAGATGCGCATAGTAATAATAACGTTTTCCGTCCAGACTGCGAATGCCGATCCGCCAGCCTCCGTACTGATTCCATCCCAGCGCTTCCACATAGCCGGACTCTATCGCAATGATCGGCGTACCCGTCTGCCCCATCATGTCATGCCCCAGATGCTGACGCTTATAGCCGTAGCTGCGGCTGACGCCGAAATCATCATAATGGGTATAATCAAAGCCCCTTGCCAGCGGGAAATAAGCTTTCAGCCCATACACCGTCTCGTAGGTGCTGCTGCCGTCCTCACCGATCTTTTCCCGTTCGTAGCATCCCACCATGCCATCCAGCACGGCTCCATAGGCCTCCCGGTAATATGCATAATATTTCAAATCCTCCGTCAGTTCCTCCCAGGACTTCTCCCCCGCAGATACGGACTCTGCCGCCCGGTCCAGGATCTGCAGCGCCTCCTTGTCAAAGCTTCCTCCGGTTTTTGCGGCCGTATAGGCCAACAGCTCCACCCAGCCCAGGTGCACCTGACCTTCATAGGTGTCCACATCCCAGGCATAGGCCTGACACAATGCCTCGTAGCTGACATCAAAGTCCACCCATTTGATGTAATCCTCTTTCTCCGACACACCGGCGGATACTGCCTGTTGCCTCCCCGTCATATAAAATACTGCGGCCAGCACCATCAGCAGCATACATTCTGCCAATATCCCTTTTTTCATCCATGCGGCATAAGCTTCCCGATGCTTCCTGTCCATATGTACTCCGCTTTTTTCACTCATGCCATTATATGAAACGGGTGTGCCGTGTCAGAACAGCACACCCGTTTTTCTCCTAATCCCCATGCATATCGCAAGCCCCGCTTGCGATACTGCTCAAATAGAAAATGAAAAATCTCTGATTTTTCATTTTATATCTCATAAACAGATACCCTCTCCCGTACCTTGCGGATCTCCTCTCCGGCAGCCAGATTCTCCGAGAAAGCACTGGCGCTTCCCGCTGCCAGCCCCATCTTAAACGCTTCCAGATAATCTCCGCTCTCCAAAAGCCCTGCCATAAAGCCCGCTACCATGGAATCTCCGGCACCCACGGAGTTGACCAGTTTCCCCTCCGGAGCAGGAGCTCCGTAGATCCTGCCGTCCGCTGCCGCCAGCACAGCCCCCTCCCCGGCCATGGATACCAACACATTTTCAGCACCCGCTTCCTGCAATGCTTTGGCATAGGGTACTGCCTCTTTCCGGGTATGCAGTTCCACGCCATAGAGCTCCCCCAGTTCATGATGATTGGGCTTAATCAGTACCGGATGACAGAGCGCCGCCTTCAGCAGCTGTTCTCCCGCCGCATCCACCACAATCTTTATCCCCCTGCCGCCTAACAGCTGCATCATCCCGGCATAAATATCCGCCGGAAGGGAACCCGGTACGCTGCCGGACAAAAACAGCACATCTCCGCTCTGCAGACCGGCCAGCTGCCCAAGCAGCTGTTCCAGCTCCTGCCGGCTGATCTCCGGCCCCTGTCCGTTGATCTCCGTCCCTTCAATGGATTTTAATTTAAAATTGATCCGGGAGACCCCGTGCTGCAGCAGAATCATTTGATTCTGCAGACCCAGCTCCTCGATCCGTCTGACAATCTCCCGGCCCGTAAAGCCCGCTGCGAATCCCAGCACTGTACTCTCTATCCCCAGGTTTTTCAGCACTATGGATACATTGATCCCCTTTCCTCCGGGAAGTATATACTCTGATATGGTTCTGTTGGTCATTCCCAGACGAAAATCCGCCACGGAAACAATATAATCCAGCGAAGGATTCAGGGTTACTGTATAAATCATAAAAGTGTTCCTCCCGGCTTCTCTCCTCATCGCATACGCAAAGCAGGGAGCCTGTCACTCCCTGCTTACTTACATTGCTTATCTTGCGCTCATACCTCCGGTTCAATCAGTCCGTAGGTATCTCCCTTTCTCTTATACACCACATTTACCTGATCCGTCTCCGCATTGCAGAATACGAAGAAGTTATGTCCCAACAGCTCCATCTGGATGCAGGCGTCTTCAGGATACATGGGCTTAATATCAAATTTCTTGGTGCGGACAATGCGGATCTCCTCATCCTCCGTGTAATCGTTCTCTATAAATGTCTTGCTGAAAGAGCTGACATTCTGCTGCTTGTCCACGATCTTGTTTTTATATTTCTTCAGCTGGCGCTCAATAATCTCTTCCACCAAATCAATGGATACATACATATCACTGCTGACCTGCTCTGAACGGATGATTCTGCCCTTCACAGGAATTGTTACTTCTATCTTCTGTCTGTCCTTCTCCACGCTCAGGGTTACATGCGCCTCTGTATCCGGATTAAAATATTTCTCCAGCTTACCAATCTTGTCCTCCACTGCCGCCTTTAAGCCCGGAGTTACTTCAATATTTCTTCCAACAATCACAAATTTCATAGAGATCATTCCTTTCTCTGTTTTATTGTATAGAAAGTATATCACATTGTAACTTGTTTTGCAACAATTTAACCTGTTATTTACATATTTTTGACATCGGATTTGTCAACAAAAAAATTGTTTTTTTGACCTCAAAAGCAATTTTTATGAGAACTCCACAAAACAGACGTTCCTGTTTTTCAGAAAAACGCTTCACATTTTCACGGAAAACCTGTGGATAATGTGTATAACT
>CALWLO010000172.1 GCA_944381545.1 uncultured Acetatifactor sp.
CTCTACCAATGGTATTGCAACGATCTTTGCCTGGACCGGTGCACTGAAAAAGAGAGGCGAACTGGACAATATCCCTGAGCTGGTGACTTTCGGAGAAAAGCTGGAGAGAGCCTGCGTCAAGACCGTGGAGGACGGGAAGATGACCAAGTCTCTGGCGTCCATTTCCACCTGTGAAAACCCGGTGATATTAAACAGCTTGGACTTTATTAAGGCTATCAGGGAAACCCTGGATGGTCTGCTGTAAAACAGAAAATCCATATTGCTTTCTTGAAAAAAGAGCCCCAAGGCTCTTTTTTTCTATAGGAAAGTTCTCCGAACTTCTCTATAGAATATAAAGTCCTCCGGGCAGGATCGCACTGCGGCGGTAAAACGAAGTAAAAATTCTGAAATTTCAGTTTCAAAATGTAAGCATCTGTTGTAAAATAAGCTATAAAGCTTCTTGGTGAACCGGGGAAGCATCAAAGAGAAAAAAAGCGGAGAGTGAACAGATGAGTCGGGGAAAAGCGGTTAAATTGAAGGATATTGCATTGGAAGCAGGTGTCAGTATCGTTACTGTTTCCAATGCGTTGAAAGGGAAAAAAGGCGTCAGCCCTGCCATGCGGGAAAATATTTGTATGATTGCTCAGCGCATGGGCTATCAAATGCGCCAGGTAAAGGCGCCTGTAGAAAAAGAATGTTATATGGTGGGGGTTCTGGTGGCAGAACATTATGTGAGGGAATTTCCTTCCTTTTATATGGATATCTACAAATGGGTGGCACAGGATGTTACCAGGAAAGGAAGCCTTACTGTATTTGAGGTCGTGAATGCTGAGAGAGAGCGGGTTCTTTCGGATGTATTTTCCGGTGTGAGAGTGGACGGCATGATCGCTATTGGGCAGTTTTCGGGGGAATTCCTGAACATGCTTCGAGAGAGAAGCTCTGCGCCCATTGTCTGCGTGGATTACTATGATGTTGAACCGGGAGTGGACTATATTGTGACGGACAGCTACGGAGGTATGCAGCAGATGACGGAAAGCCTGATTTTACAGGGATTTCGTAGATTTTGCTTCGTGGGAACGCCTCAGGCCACGAGGAATATTATGGATAGATATATGGGTTACTGTAAGGCGCTGGAAAAGTATGGTTTGTATGAGGAACAGCGCAATATCCTGTTTGACAGGGAAGCTTCCGGGACAGATTACCGTCTTGATGTAGAACTGCCGGATAGACTGCCCGAGGTGTTTGTCTGTAACTGTGACAAGACAGCGAAGCTGCTGGCGGAAAAGCTCAGTCATGCAGGAATCCGGGTGCCTGAGGATGTATCGATTACCGGCTTTGACCATTATTATTCCCAGCTTGCAAGCGGTCTGTCCCTGACTACTTATGAGAACGATGAAAGGGGCATCGCCCAGATCAGTGTCAATACGCTTTTTAAGAGGATTAAAGGAAAAGAACCAGAGGGTATAAGGGTGTTAGAGGGAAAAATTATTGAGGGTGATACTGTTTTGAGAAAGGAGGATCGTTACAAATGTCAGAGACAAAGCTGAAGGATATTGCGGCTGCGCTGGGCATCAGCGTTGTGACGGTTTCCAACGCATTATCAGGAAAAAACAGAGTCAGTGAGGACTTGCGGAATAAGATCATCCAAAAGGCTGATGAACTGGAATATGACTATAGCCGCTATGAGAAGCAGCGCGAAGTGCGAATAGGTGTTTTGGTGTCGGAAAAGTATATCAATGCGGCGGATTCATTTTATTGGGAAATGTATCAGCATGTAGCGTATGCGGCATGCCGATGGAGGGGCACTACGGTAATTGAGGTTTTAGAAAAATATAATCAGGAGGGAAGTCTTCCCAAAATGATCAACGAAAAAAATGTTGACGGCATACTGGTTATGGGCTGGATGAGCCATGATTATATCCGTAAGCTGATAGACAGTATTCGGCTGCCCATTGTATTGCTGGATTTTCAATATAAGGATTTGCCCTGTGATGCAGTTATTTCCGCTAATTATATAGGCGGTTATAAAATTACGCAGTATCTGTTGGAAAGGGGACATAGAAAAATTGGATTCGTAGGTTCTGTGAAGGCGAATGAGAATATCATGGACAGGTATTTCGGTTACCGTAAAGGTCTGGCCGAATATGGGATACCCCTCAGAGAGGATTGGATTCTGGAGGACAGAGATATTGTCACGGGGGATATGCTGCATATAGAATTACCCCGGGAATTACCCGGAGCCTTTGTGTGCAATTCCGATCTTGCGGCCAGTAAGCTTTATGATGCACTGCAGGAGAAAAGATTCAGGGTTCCGGAGGATGTCTCGGTTATCGGCTATGACAATTATCTTCGCAGACACAGCTTCGCCAGAGAATTAACAACTTACAATGTGGACATGAAGCATATGTCGGAGGATGCAGTTAAAATCCTCTATAGTAAAATATGCGGTAATGAGAAACGTTTCGGGATCCGGACGGTTGACAGTGTAATTGTGGAGAGATTTAGTGTGAAAACAATTTAATTAAACAAACTGTTGGACAGGTGCATTAAACCTGTCTTTTTTTTGCTTAAAACTTACAATATTTAATTTATTTAAAACAAATTTAATCTAAAATTAAAGGCAAAAAACAAAAAAATAATATCAAATTTATAAAAATAGCTGTAATAGATTTGTGAAAACAGCAGAAAATATGCAAAAATAAATAAAAAGGTTGAAATTAAACGAAGTTAATGATATCCTTAAAAAGAATTAAATATTTAATCAAATAAGGAGGATAAGTTATTATGAAACTGCGAAAAGTGTTAGCACTCAGTCTGACAGCAGCCCTTGCTTTAACATCCCTGGCAGGATGCGGCAGCGATGGCGCAGAAACAACGGAGTCTGCAGACGGTACGACAGCGACTACAGAAACTGCTGAAACTACAGAGACAGCAGAGAATACGGAAGGAGCGACAGAAGATGGAGAGCTGACATATGCATCCATCAATCTTGGTGAAAGCTACACAGACATTACCACAACGATTAAATGGATTCACCACAAGACGGATCGTGAAGAAGACGGTACGATTGCAGCGATGATCGAAGAGTTTAACCAGGTATATCCCAATATCACGGTTGAAACAGAAGGCATTACGGATTATCAGGAGGACTCACTGCTTCGGCTTTCTACAGGCGACTGGGGAGATATTATGTTTATCCCTGCAATTGACAAGGCAGAGCTGTCCACCTATTTTATACCTTATGGAACAACAGCAGAAATGGATCAGTACATAAACTTTGCCAATAATTGGGAGATGGACGGAAACTGCTATGGTATCGCCTATATGGGAAATGCCCAGGGCCTTCTTTACAACAAGCAAGTGTTTGCCGATGCGGGTGTTGCCACGCTTCCCACAACTCCGGACGAGCTGATTGCGGCTCTTCAGGCGATCAAGGACAATACCGATGCGATTCCTCTGTATACCAACTATGCGGCGGGTTGGACTATGGGCGGCCAGTGGGATGCTTTCCTTGGAGCAATCACAACGGGTGACGAAACCTGGCTGAATCAGAAGTTTGTTCATACTGCAGAGCCTTTCAAGGATAATGGCGACGGAACCGGCGCTTATGCTTTATATAAAATCCTTTATGATGCAGTGGCTCAGGGATTGATCGAGGATGACTATACGACCACCGACTGGGAGGGCTGTAAAGCAATGATCAACAACGGCGAGATCGGATGTATGGTGCTTGGCTCTTGGGCGATTGCACAGATGAAGGCAGCCGGCGATAATCCTGACAATATCGGATATATGCCTTTCCCCATTACCGTTAATGGCCAGCAGTATGCTACGGCAGGACCGGACTATTGCTACGGCATCAATGTAAATTCTTCCGATGATAATAAGGCGGCAGCTATGGTATTTGTTAAGTGGATGGTTGAGGAATCCGGCTGGTGTGATTTTGAAGGGGGATATCCTATCTCCAAGACTGCCCCCACCTCTTTCGTATTTGAAGGTGTGAATATTGTAGAAAACGCACCTGCATTAGCCGGTGAGGAAGATCTGCTGAACCAGATGAATTCAGAAAGTGAGCTTTCCTTCAATGCAGGCGGCGATGCAAAGGTACAGCGGATTGTTGAGGCTGCAGCTACGGGTTCTCAGACCTTTGATGAGATTATGGCTGAGTGGACTGAAGCTTGGAATGCCGCACAGGAAGAGCTTAGTATAGAGGTTTTATACTAGGATTTGAGATGGTCTAAAGAGTAATTCATATAAGCCAAGGGGAAGCTTCTCCTTGGCTTTCATTTCAGGAGGTAAGAGCGTATGGCAGCGATGACTCAAACAGTAAAGAAAAAACGGACTTTTGGGGAATGGGCACGCAGCAGAGACGGACAAAAGGTATTTGTGATGATTGCTTTTATGAGTATACCGCTTCTTTTGCTGTTTACTTTTACATATCTGCCTTTTGCAGAAATGTTTGGATTTAGTTTTTATGATATGAAATATGTCGGAGAGAGAAAATTTGTCGGCCTTAAAAATTATATCCGAGTATTTCAGAGAGATGACTGTTTCGGCGCTTTAAAGCTGAGCCTGTATTATATGGTTGGTTCTGTGGTGCAGCTGGCGATAGCCTTGTATCTTGCAACGGTTCTGAGCTTTAAGGTAAAAGGCGGCAATATTTTTAAGGGATTCATGTTTTTCCCTTATCTGATCAATGGTATTGCCATCGGCTTCATATTCAAGTTTTTCTACACAAGAGGCTTTGTATTTGATACTGTGCTTCAATGGTTTGGATTTCAGCTGGAAAATCTTCCGTATTGGTTAAGGGATCAGCGGATTAACAATATTTCCCTTGTGGGAACTTCTGTATGGCGCTATTTCGGACAGAATATGGTATTATTCATCGGTGCCATTATGTCGGTGGATTCTGAATTGTATGAGGCAGCTATGCTGGACGGCGCAAGCAAAATGCAGCAGTTTCGATATATTATTCTGCCGAGCATTAAAACCATTATTACATTAAATGTGATATTATCCATCACAGGCTCCTTAAGCGCATTTGAACCGCCCTATGTTATCACAGGAGGCGCCAACGGAACGGGTACATATTTCGTTGTTATGCATGAAATTGCGCATACCCAGCAGAAGGTAGGCCTGGCTTCGGCTATGGCAATCGTGCTTCTGGTTATTATTTTTGCGGCAACCATATTGCAGAAGCTGTTCTTTAAGTATGTCTTCAAGAGTGCTGAAGACGAGGATTTGAATGCAACTGCAAAAAGAGAGAAAAAGCTGGCGAAACTGGCAGCTAGAAAGGCGGGAAAATAAATGACTGTTTTTCATAAGATCGGCAAATACGGATTAATTCTGCTTAAATAT
>CALWLO010000173.1 GCA_944381545.1 uncultured Acetatifactor sp.
GTTGGGAAGCGCAGAAGGCTTCGGATTGTATATCCATATACAGGATAAACATATCTTCTAAGGGGATCTGTTTTTCATCAGCAATCTCCTGCAGGATGGGTTTTAGCTTTTCAATCTGGGCAGAAACCGGAACCTTCTGGGGATCAATATCGCCCAGCACTTTTTCCGCATAGTCATTAATTCGCTTTAAGACAGCACGATTTTCGTCAGTCATGAAAGATCACTCCTTACTGTTACTTTTTTATTCATTATAGCACTTTAATGCTTGTGATGTATAGTTATTTTTGATATGATGAAAGAAATACAATCTAAATATTGACAAGGAGGAAAAATATGGCGGATATCAGACCATTTCCCGCATACAGGCCGGCAAAGGGACTGGAAGCGGAGATTGCAGCGCTGCCCTATGATGTGTACAACAGAGAAGAGGCGGCGGCGGTGGTAAAGGAGCATCCGGGATCCTTTCTGGCTATTGACCGGGCGGAAACCCAGTTCGGCCCCCAGGTGGATACCTATGCAGACTGTGTCTATGAGAAAGCCCGTGATATGCTTCAGAAGTGGATTGCCGAGGGACGCTTTATCCAGGAAGACAAGCCCTGTTACTACATATACGAGCAGATCATGGAGGGACGCAGCCAGAAAGGGATCGTGGCATGTGCCTCCATTGATGATTATCAGAAGCAGGTAATAAAAAAGCATGAAAATACACGGGCGGATAAAGAACGGGACAGGATCCGCCATGTGGATACCTGTAATGCCCAGACGGGGCCGATCTTCCTGGCTTACCGCAGCCAGGCTGTGCTGCAGCAGGTGATTGCCCAGGTGACAGGCGGTGAGGCGGTATATGATTTTACCGCAGAGGACGGTGTCATCCACAGAGTCTGGGTGGTGGCTGACGAGCGGCAGATTGGGAGGATCCGGGATACATTTGCCGGTATGCAGCAGATCTATATTGCGGACGGACATCATCGCTGCGCATCTGCCGTAAAGGTGGGACTTAAGCGCAGAGCAGAGAATCCTTCCCATACAGGGGAGGAGGAGTATAATTTCTTCCTGTCGGTGCTGTTTTCTGCGGATGAATTGAAGATCCTGGATTACAACCGGGTGGTAAAGGATCTGAACGGACAGAGCGCAGAGGCATTCCTTGCAAAGGTCGGAGAGCATTTTACGGTGGAATGCAGAGGAACGATGCCCTGCAGACCGGAGAAAAAATACGAATATGCCATGTATCTGGAGGGAAAATGGTATCGTCTGACAGCTCATGAGGATATCCGTAGCAAGGATGCGGTGGACGGACTGGATGTGTCCATCCTGCAGGAGCAGCTGTTAGCGCCGGTGCTGGGTATCGGCGATCCCAAGACGGATAAGCGCATTGATTTTGTGGGCGGAATCCGCGGGCTGGAGGAATTGGAGAGAAGGGTTCAGAGCGATATGAAAGTGGCGTTTGCCCTGTATCCAACCTCCATCTATGAGCTTTTTGCCGTAGCGGATGCGGGCAGACTTATGCCGCCTAAGTCTACCTGGTTTGAACCCAAGCTCCGAAGCGGTCTGTTTATCCATATGCTGTGATAAACGGGATTCCTTTCTGCGTTAAGTATGGCAGCCGCAGCATAAGGAAAAAATAAAGGACAAAGAAAAAGCCATACAGAAAAGAGGCATATATGGACAATAAGCTGTATAAAATGATGAACTGGCCGGCAATTGAGGAGATTGTTTATTCGGAATGTGATCATCCCCATGATCTGTTAGGCCCTCACCGAGTGGGAGGCCAGACGCTGGTACAGGCTTTTTATCCCGGCGCTGCTCAGATGCGGCTGCAGCTGGTGGAAAGCGGCAGGGAATATCCTATGGAAATGGCGGATGAAGAAGGCTTTTTTGCTGTTCTGATTCCGGAGAAGGAGCTGGGGGAATACCGCTATGAGGTGGTAGATCAGGACCGTAACCGGATCCAGGTGCAGGATCCTTACCGGCATAAGCCTCAGATCACCAAGAAGGATACGGAGAAATTTGCGGCGGGAATCCATTATACGATATATGAAAAGCTGGGGGCTCATCCCTGCGCTTTGGAAGGGGAAGAGGGCACATACTTTGCGGTATGGGCGCCGAATGCTCTGCGGGTCAGCGTGGTAGGCGATTTTAACGGCTGGGATGGACGCAGACACCAGATGCGCCGTCTGTGGGACAGCGGTATTTTTGAGTTATTTATTCCTCAGGTGATGGAGGGCAGCTTATACAAATTTGAAATTAAGGCAAAAGGCGGCCTGACCTTTTTAAAAGCAGATCCCTATGGCAATGCCTCTCAGCTGCGGCCGGATAATGCCTCCGTGGTGACGGATATCAATCATTTCCAGTGGGAGGATGAAAGCTTTATCAGGGGCAGGGAAAAGTACCAGACCGGTAATGCCCCAGTCAGCGTCTATGAGATGTATCTGGGATCCTTTATCGATCCTGCGGAGGGGGAAGTATTTGCCAATTACCGGGAGATCGCCCCTAAGCTGATCGAATATGTGAAGCGGATGGGATATACCCATGTGGAACTGATGCCGGTGATGGAGCATCCCTTTGACGGCTCCTGGGGCTATCAGGTCATCGGCTATTATGCCCCTACCGCCCGGTATGGCACCCCGGAGGACTTCATGTTTTTTGTCAATGAGCTGCACAAGGCTGGCATCGGCGTGATCCTGGACTGGGTACCGGCCCATTTTCCCAGGGATACCCACGGCCTGTCCGGTTTTGACGGTACATGCCTGTACGAGCATCAGGATCCCCGTCAGGGCTTTCATCCCCACTGGGGTACGCTGATCTATAACTATGGCAGGCCTCAGGTGTCCAATTACCTGATTGCCAATGCCCTGTTCTGGGTGGAAAAGTTTCATGCGGACGGGATCCGCATGGATGCTGTTGCCAGTATGCTGTATCTGGATTATGGAAAAAATGACGGCGAATGGGTGGCAAATATCTATGGCGGCAAGGAGAATTTGGAAGCCATGGAGATGATCCGCCATCTGAATTCCATTATGAAAAAGCGTAATCCCGGAGTGCTGTCCATTGCGGAGGAAAGCACGGCATTTCCGCTGATTACCGGAGATTTGGAGAAGGGAGGTCTGGGATTCGACCTGAAATGGAACATGGGCTTTATGAACGATTATTTAGGCTATATCAGGATGGATCCGTATTTCCGCAGCTATCATCACGGGGAGCTGACTTTCAGCATGGTCTATGCCTACAGCGAAAAGTTCCAGCTGGTATTTTCTCATGATGAAGTGGTGCACGGCAAGGCCACCATGGTGGGGAAGATGCCCGGCAGCCGGGAGGAGAAGTTGGCCAATCTGCGGCTGACCTATGGCTATATGATGACCCATCCCGGTAAAAAGCTGCTGTTCATGGGACAGGAGCTGGCAGAATTTGATGAGTGGAACGAGGCCAGGAGAGTGGAGTGGAATCTGCTGGATATACCTGAGCATAAGGGTGTGGCAGAGCTGTATCAGGATCTGAATCACCTGTATCGTAAGGAAACCGCATTGTATGAGCTGGATGACAGACCGGAGGGCTTTGCCTGGCTCAATGCGATCTCCGGAAACGATTGCTATTTGACTTTTTTGCGAAAAGGCAGCAAAGCGGAGGATATGCTTCTGGTGGTGGCAAACTTTGCAGGCGTGGCCCAGGAGATCCGAACCGGAGTGCCCTTTGATGGAAAATTTAAGGAAATCCTGAATACGGATGACAAAAAATACGGCGGCAGCGGAGTGGTCAATAGGAGGGCCATTGCCGCAGAGGATATTGCCTGGGATGAGAAAGAGGTGTCCGTCAAAGTGAAGATGGCGCCGCTGTCCTTAAGCATCCTGCGGTATGAGCCCTACACGGAGGAGGAGCTGACAAGGGTGATTGAGGAGAGGGTGCGCAGAAAGATGGCATTGATCCGGGAGAAGACTCCTAAGAAGGCACCAGCCAGGAAGAGTGCATCTGCCAGGGAAAAAGCGTCTGCGCAGGAGCCGGATCCTGCGGGTAAGAAGGAGTCTGCTGCAAAGACTGCTGCGGGAAAGGGGAAAGCTCCGGCAAAGAAAAGTGCCGCCCGGAAATCGACAGATGCAGAAAACAAGGTTTTGGTGCAATAGCACAAGCAGGGGCTAGTGCTATGCGGAGGTATAACTATGCTTTTAAATGCGACAGAGACCACCGAGGATATCCTGGAAGAGGTAGCTCAGATCGATCCCGGGGCCATAGAAAAATTTCTATCTGAGCTGCCGGAAAAGGCCCTGCACCTGGGTCTGAGGATCTTGTTGGCGCTTCTCTTCTTTATGGTAGGAGTGCAGATCATTAAGCTGGCTCGTAAAATTGTGAAGAAATCTATGGTGCGGGGAAAGGTGGATAGGGGGGTTCAACAGTTTACCGACTCCTTTATCAGGGCCGCATTATATATTCTGCTGATTTTCCTGATTGCCGGCTCCTTTGGGCTGGATGCCGCCAGCGTGGTGGCGCTGGTGGGCTCCGCCGGCGTTGCCATCGGCCTGGCGGTACAGGGAAGCCTGTCCAATTTGGCGGGGGGCGTGCTGATTCTGATATTAAAGCCCTTTCTGGTAGGGGACTACATCATTGACAGTGAGGGAAGAGAAGGCACAGTGACGGAGATTCAGTTGTTTTATACCAAGCTGCTGACCGGGGATAACCGTACAGTAGTACTGCCTAATGGAAATCTGGCTAACGGCAGTATTGTGAATGTCAGTACGGATGGATATCGCAGATGCGATATTTCTGTGGGGATCTCTTATCAGGCGGATATTGAGACTGCCAGGGAGGCGCTGTTGAAACTACTTTTCCAGGATCCGGCGGTTCTGAAGGATCGGGACATGCGGGTGGTCGCAGATGCGCTGGGAGATAGCAGCGTACAGCTTATTGTGCGCTGCTGGTTTACCAACGAGGAATATTGGAACGGGCGTTACCGTCTGACAGAGGGAATCAAAAACACCCTGGATCAGGCTGGAATCATAATACCATATCCCCAGATGGATGTGCATATACAGCAATAAACAGCTTCCAAAGAAAAAGAGTAGCAGTTTTACGAAAAAAGGGCGATGACAAAAACCTCGGAAAAATATTCTTCCGAGGTTTTTACAGCTGAAAATGGGACTCGAACCCACGACCCCTTCATTACGAGTGAAGTGCTCTACCAACTGAGCTATTTCAGCACTGCAATTTATTATATCGGGTAATTGAAGAAAATGCAACAATTATTTTCTTTTTTTTTCAGCCACCCCAGCTCTGAAGAATAAAAACTTTTCGCAATAAAAAGATCAGAAATTCTCCGCTT
>CALWLO010000174.1 GCA_944381545.1 uncultured Acetatifactor sp.
AAGAACGGGAGAGCATCCCACGGCGTTGCCCATGTTGGATTCGGGATTGTTGACGACCATGGTGTCCGTGTCGCTTATTATTTCCATTTCGGCCTCGTTGACGTGTATACAGTGTCCGAGTATCGTTTTGGGGCCGAGTATGCCCTTGTCGCGAAGCCTTTCCACGGGACGCTTTTTGTACTTTTCCCATGTGTCCTCAACATCGTTTGGTCCCTCGGAAACATGGATGTGGAAGCCCGTGGCGCCGCAGTTTTCCTCCACGCATTTCTCAAGGGTTCTGTCCGAAAGGGTAAAGGGAGCGTGAAGGCCGAAGGCGGCCTTTATCATCGGATCGTTCTCCTTGGCGGCGAACCTGATGAACTCGGCGTTTTCCTCTATGGCCTCGGCGCATTTTTCCCCGCCGTCACGGTCGCTGACCTCATAGCAGAGACAGCTTCTTACGCCAAGCTCCTTTGCCACGTTGGCGATCTCGAAAAGGGAACCCCTTATGCCGCCGTAGCTGGCATGGTGATCGAAAATTGTTGTTACGCCGTTTTTGATACATTCGATATATGTGGCATAGGCCGAAGCCCTCGTTCCGTCCAGATCCAGCCTGCGGTCGATGTTCCACCAACAGCCCTCCAGCACTTCCAGAAAGTTTGTGGGAGAGTAGCCCTTTATGGAAAGCCCTCTGGCAAGGGCGCTGTATATATGGGTATGGGCGTTTATGAACGCCGGCATTATGACGTTGCCCCCGGCGTCGATTATCTCGGCGTTGGGATATTTCAGCTTAAGGGTAAGGTCGTCGCCAACCTCAACTATGGTCGAGCCTTCCACGGCCACGCCGCCGTCCTCAAAGTAGGGATTGGCAGGGTCTCTCGTAATGAGCCTGCCGTTGGTTATGAGATACATGCTTATTCCTCCTTTGCCTGATTTTCATATATTCTAAATAAATTTTATTATACTTTGGGACGAAAAGCAATTATAAAAGAGCGGGGTTGGATAGAGGGCGGAAATTATGCTATACTTATAATCAAAAAAACACGGGCGGAGGTAAAAATATGATAAGATTCAACAACGATTACAGCGAGACCTGCCATGAAAATATACTAAAAAGACTGGCGGACATAAGCGGCGGACAGTTCGCAGGATACGGCGAGGACGAGATATGCGCCGAGGCCGCGGATATTATAAGAAAACTTACGGGAAAGCCGGAGGCGGACGTGCATTTTCTTGTGGGCGGCACCCAGACGAACCTCATCGTCATAGCGTCGGTATTAAGGCCATACCAGTGCGCCGTCTGCGCCGTAACCGGACATATCAACGTCCATGAGACGGGAGCCGTGGAAGCCACGGGACATAAGGTGATCGGCATAGAGTCCGAAAACGGGAAAATAACCGCCGGAGACGTGAGGGAGGCTCACAGGCTCCACTGGCAGGACGATTCCCACGAGCACATCGCCCAGCCGAAACTGGTATATATTTCCCAGCCCACGGAGACCGGCACCGTATACAGGAGGGAGGAGCTGGCAGAGCTGTATCGGGAGGCAGGCTTGAACGTTCCGCTGTAGTGGAATACTCTGCCGGAGCTTAGGCAGGGAAAACTGTAATTTCAGAATGGAATAAGAGAGGAAAAACATCATGGCAGCCGGGAAACTGGATCGTATCAAAGAATTAACCGCATTATTGAATAAAGCTTCCAAGGTTTACTATGCCCAGGATCAGGAGATCATGAGCAATTATGAATATGACAGGCTTTATGATGAGCTGGAGCAGCTGGAACAGGAAACAGGGATTGTTCTGGCAGGCAGTCCCACACAACATGTAGGGTATGAGGCTGTGGAGGAGCTTCCCAAGGAAGCCCATGAATCCCCCATGCTTTCTCTGGCCAAAACAAAGGATCGGGAAGAATTGCGTTCCTGGCTGCAGGGACAGCCTGCAATTTTAAGCTGGAAGCTGGACGGGCTTACGATTGTGCTGACTTATCGTGACGGAAAACTTGCAAAAGCGGTGACTCGGGGCAATGGCGAGATCGGGGAAGTGGTCACCGCCAATGCCAGAACGTTTATGAACCTGCCGCTAAATATAGTGTTTAAGGGAGAATTGGTGCTGCGGGGGGAAGCGGTGATCAGTTATCCTGATTTTGAGCAGATCAATCGACAGATCGGGGATGCTGATGCAAAGTATAAAAATCCCCGGAATCTGTGCAGCGGCTCCGTAAGGCAGTTAAGCAGCGAGATTACTGCCCGCAGAAAGGTAAGGTTTATCGCCTTTTGGCTGGTGCGGGCAGAGGGGGTGGATTTTGCCAATTCCCGGGAGAGGCAGTTTGCGTTCCTGGAGGAACAGGGCTTTGAGACGGTGCAGCGGGTAATGGTGAGGGAGGATACGATCCTGGATGCCATCGAGGATTTTGCTCATCGGATTGAGACCTACGAGATTCCCTCCGACGGCCTGGTACTGACCTATGAGGATATTGCCTACGGGCAGTCCCTGGGACGGACGGCTAAGTTTCCCCGGCATTCCATTGCCTTTAAATGGGCGGATGAACTGCGGGAGACCACATTAAAGGAAATCGAATGGAGTCCCAGCCGGACGGGGCTGATCAATCCGGTGGCGATCTTTGAACCGGTGGAGCTGGAGGGTACCACAGTGAGCAGAGCTTCGGTACACAATATCAGTATTCTGCGGAGCCTGAAGCTGGGCATTGGAGATCGGATCACGGTGTATAAGTCCAATATGATCATCCCCCAGATTGCAGAGAATCTCACCGGCAGCGATACTGTGGAGATCCCGCAGGTGTGTCCCGTGTGCGGCGCAAGGACGCAGATCCGTCAGGTGGCGGATGCCCAGAGCCTATACTGTACCAATGCGGACTGCGATGCCAAGAAGATCAAGGCCTTTACCCTCTTTGTCAGCAGGGATGCCATGAATATTGACGGAATGTCCGAGGCAACGCTGGAGAAATTTTTAAACCGGGGTTTTCTGCATGAATTTGCGGATCTGTATCATTTAGACCGTTATCAGGAGGAAATCATTTCCATGGAGGGCTTTGGAGAGAAGTCCTACCGGAATCTGCTGGAGAGTGTGGAAAAATCCCGTCATACGACCCTGCCTCAGGTGGTCTATGGGCTGGGCATTGCCAATATCGGTGTGGCCAACGCGAAGATGCTTTGCCGGCATTTTGATTATGACTTGGAGCGGATGATGGCGGCAGAGGCGGAGGAGCTCAGCGCCATCGAGGGTGTGGGCGAGGTGATCGCCACCGCTTTTGCGGAGTATATGCAGGATCCGGTACATGTGAGACAGATCCGGAACCTGATGGCGGAGCTGCAGCTTCAGAATGTGGAGGTATCTCCCGACCAGAATCTGGCAGGCAAGAGCTTCTGCGTGACAGGCAGCCTTAAAGCTTACAGCAGCCGCAATGAGCTGAAGGATATCATTGAGCAGAAGGGCGGTAGGGTAACCGGCAGCGTTACCTCCAAGACGGAGTGCCTGATCAATAATGATATCGCCTCTGCTTCTTCCAAAAATAAGAAGGCGAAGGAATTGGGTATTCCCATCTTGACAGAAGAGGATTTTATGGCAAAATATCTTTAAGAGGAAAGGAGCATAAGCTATGCCGATTAAGACACAAAGTGATCTCCCGGCAAAGGAGATCCTGGAAAATGAAAATATATTCGTAATGGATGAAAGCCGGGCAATGCATCAGGATATCCGCCCACTGCAGGTGATGATCCTGAATATTATGCCGGTGAAGCAGGATACAGAGCTGCAGCTGCTGCGCGCCCTGTCCAATACGCCGCTCCAGGTAGATGTGACTTTTTTAAATGTTAAGAGCCATATTTCCATCAATACCCCTGCCAATCATCTGAACAAATTCTATACCTCTCTGGATGAGGTACGGGAGAAAAAATATGACGGCCTGATCATTACCGGTGCTCCGGTGGAGGATATTACCTTTGAAGAAGTGGACTACTGGGAGGAAATCTGCGAGATTATGGACTGGGCAGAGACCCATGTGACCTCCACTCTGCATATCTGCTGGGGGGCCCAAGCCGGATTTTATCATTATTACGGGATTAATAAGCGCTTGCTGCCGGAGAAGCTTTTCGACGTATATGAGCACAAGGTATCTAACCGCAAGATTCCGCTGGTCAGAGGCTTTGACGATATCTTCCTGGCACCCCACAGCCGCCATACGGAGACTCCGGCAGCCGCTATCCATGCCTGTCCGGAGCTGACCGTTCTGGCGGAGAGCGAGGAAGCAGGAGTGTTTCTGGTCATTGCGCAGGAGGGGAAAAAGATCTTTGTCAACGGCCACCCCGAGTATGACCGGTATACCTTAAACAATGAGTACTATCGGGATTTGAACAAGGGCCTGCCCATTCATGTCCCCTATAATTATTATCCCGGGGATGATCCCACCCAGAGGCCCCTGCTGCAGTGGCGCTCCCACAGCAACAACCTCTACAGTAACTGGCTGAACTACTACGTATACCAGGTGACGCCCTATGATCTGCAGAAAATATAGGAAAACAGGGGCTTTTCAAACGTTGCAGAATATCACATCTGCACACAAAACGGATGGGTGTGGCCCGTCTCCGGTTGCAGGGAGACGAGGCTGTGCCCGTTTTTTCCTCCAGGGCATGATTGCGGGCCGCTGCACCATTTTGTTTCAGGGCGGTAAGGCTTCGGACGAAAAAGACATAAGAAAAAGGTTTAGTTTACAAGAAAGAGGAAAGGATGTAAAATAATTGCAGAGATAAGGGAGCGGGTATATGGATAAAAATCTGGTCAGGAAAGGGCTCAAAAGCCTGAAAATTGCTCTGGCAGCGCTGCTTTCCATTGCTCTGGCGGGAGAGCTGGGGCTGCAGTATGCGACAACAGCGGGGATCATCACGGTGCTGAGTATCCAGGGCACCAAGCTGGAGACCCTGAAAACGGCCGGGAAGAGGGCTCTTGCGTTCCTGTGTGCGCTGCTCATCGCATGGCTGTGCTTCCTGGTTATGGGCTATACCCTGTGGGCGTATGCGGTATACCTGTTTCTCTTTGCCATGCTCTGCCTGGTAATGAACTGGCCGGAGGCGATTTCCATGGATTCGGTGCTGATCAGTCATTTCCTGAGCCAGGGATGCTTCTGGCCCCTGCTGAGCAATGAGGTATTGCTCTTTGTGATCGGTACGGGGTTTGGCATAGTGGTGAACCTGCATCTACGAAGCAGGAAAGAGGCGTTTACAAAAGCCTCCGACCAGGTGGACCGGCAGATCAAGGGAATCCTGGGACAAATGGCGCAGTG
>CALWLO010000175.1 GCA_944381545.1 uncultured Acetatifactor sp.
AAATACTTTGAATCTGCAGTTGGGGGGGAACTGAAAAATTAAATCTCCCGGGGGAAGGTGGATCTGTTCATCACTTATGAGGATTACACAGAGAACAATGCCAGTATCCGGTATAACAGGGAATTGGCGGCGGAATACATGAAGTATCTTCGCCAGATGCAGGAGGATTTTGGGCTGGATGATGATATCCGGGTATCCACCCTCTCCCGGTATCCTGAGGTATTCTCCATGGAAGAACAGAATATTGACGAGGAGGAGCTCTGGAAGGAGCTGCAAAAAGCCATACAGGGAGCTGCGGAGGGGTTTGTACAGACCCGTATTGCGGAGGGAGAGCACCTGAAAGAGGATCTCATAGACAAGCTGGACGGTATGCTGAAGCTGGTGGATTTTATCACGGAGAGATCTCCGCAGATTGTGCAGGAATACCGGCAGAAGCTGGAGGATAAGGTGAAGGATCTGCTGGGGGATGCGCAGGTGGACGAAAGCCGGCTGCTGACAGAGGTGACGATCTTTGCCGATAAGGTTTGTGTGGACGAGGAACTGGTGCGGCTGCGCAGCCATATCGAGACCACGAAGAAGACCCTGCAGGAGGGAGGCAGTATCGGCCGGAAGCTGGACTTTATTGCCCAGGAGATGAACCGGGAGGCTAATACCACGCTGTCCAAGTCCAATGACCTGGAGATCTCAAACTGTGCCATTGAACTGAAAACGGAGATTGAAAAGGTTCGCGAACAGATTCAGAACATTGAGTAAGCTTAAGGATCGGACGGGTAAATAGGATGAACAGATTAATTCATATCGGTTTTGGCAATATTGTCAATACCGGCAAGATTATTGCCATTGTCAGCCCGGAGTCTGCACCCATTAAACGGCTGGTGCAGAGGGCAAAGGAAGAGGGCACTGCCATTGATGCAACCCAGGGCCGCAAGACCAAAGCGGTGCTGGTGATGGAACAGAACCGGATCGTACTGTCGGCGCTGCTGCCGGAGACGATTGCCGGCAGAGCCCAGGCAGAGAGCGGAGGAAATGAAGATGAGTAAAGGTATCCTGACGGTGATTTCCGGATTCTCCGGTGCGGGGAAGGGGACGCTGATGAAGAGACTGACCCGGGATTATGACAATTATGCGTTGTCCGTGTCCATGACGACCAGAGCTCCAAGGGAGGGAGAACGGGATGGTATAGAATACTTTTTTGTGGATACAGATACCTTTCAGGAGCGCATCCGGCAGAACAGGATGCTTGAGTATGCCTGCTACTGCGGAAATTATTACGGAACCCCCAGGGATTATGTGCAGGAGCAGCTGGAGGCCGGCAAGGATGTGATTCTGGAGATTGAGATTCAGGGAGCGCTGCAGATCAGAAAGCTGATACCGGACTGTCTGCTGCTTTTTGTGACACCGCCCAGTGCCGGGGAGCTTAAAAGACGGCTGGAGGGCAGGGGGACGGAGACCCCGGAGGTGATTGCCAGGAGACTGGCCAGAGCCATTGAGGAATCAGAAGGCGTAGAGGCCTATGATTATATAGTCATTAATGATGATCTGGAGGAGTGTGAGAAGCGGATTCACAGTATTGTGCAGAATGCCCATTATACCTCTGCCAGACAGGACGCATTAATAAAAGAGATCAGAGGAGAACTGAAGAAGTTTTCGAAAGGAGCAGAATAATGTTACATCCATCTTATTCCGATTTAATGAAAGTAGTAAACAGTGAGGTAGAGCAGGGAGAAGAGCCGGTGGTAAACAGCCGGTATTCCATCGTGATGGCCACATCCAAGAGGGCGAGGCAGATCATCGCCGGCGACGAGCCTCTGGTAAACGCTGCCGGCAAGAAGCCCCTTTCTGTGGCTGTTGAAGAACTGAACCAGGGTAAGATCAAGATCCTGGCTGAAGAGGAAGAGGCACAAGAGCAATATGATGCAGCAATGGGGACAAAGGAACAGACAGAAGGACAGGAAGCGTAAAGTAAGAGGAGAAATGTTCAGCTATGAGTATTTCTCCTCTCTTAAATGACAAGTAACAGCGCTCTCAAATGGTCTTATGGCAGTCGCCATATATCCGCGCAAGCACGTCTACATGGCTCGTTGCTCATAGAAATAGAAGGTGAGCCGCTTTTATGAATGCAGAGGGCTGAACTGTTACAATAATAGAGATTGCGAGAGAACCGGGAATGAAGATATTATTTATTTCTCTGGGCTGTGACAAGAATCTGGTAGATACGGAGGATATGCTGGGACTTTTGCAGCAAAAGGGATATACGTTTACGGATGATGAGGCAGAGTGTGAGATTGTAGTGGTAAATACCTGCTGTTTTATTGGCGATGCCAAGGAAGAGAGCATTAATACCCTGTTGGAAATGGCAGAGCTGAAAAAGAGCGGCCAGGTAAAGGTACTGGTGGCCGCTGGGTGCCTGGCACAGCGTTACCGGGAGGAAATCCAGCAGGAGATTCCGGAGGTGGATGCCATCGTCGGCACCACGGCTATTGCACAGATCGCAGATGCCATTGAACAGGCGCTGGCGGGCGGATCCGTCCGGCTTTTTCAGCCGCTTGATGCGCTGCCGGCCACGGGTGTGGGCAGGGTGCTGACTACCGGCGGGCATTATGCCTACCTGAAGATTGCAGAGGGCTGCAATAAGCGATGCAGCTACTGCATCATTCCCAAGGTGCGGGGCAGTTACCGCAGCGTCCCTATGGAGTCGCTGCTTAAGGAAGCGCAGGAGCTGGCCGAGCAAGGGGTGAAGGAGCTGATCCTGGTAGCCCAGGAAACCACCTTGTACGGCATTGACCTGTATGGGGAAAAGAGTTTACACCGGCTGCTTCATGCGCTTGCCGGGATCCCGGGGATTTACTGGATTCGGATATTGTACTGTTATCCGGAAGAAATCACGGAGGAACTGATCCAGGCCATTAAGAATGAGCCGAAGGTTTGCCATTATCTGGATATTCCGATCCAGCATGCCAGTGACAGGATTCTGCGCCGTATGGGCAGACGTACTACCCAGGGCCAGCTGCGGGAGATGATCGGTCGGCTCAGGGAGGAGATCCCCGATATCTGCCTGCGCACCACATTGATCGCCGGATTCCCCGGGGAGACTCAGGAGGACCACGAAAAGCTGATGGACTTTATCAACGAGATGGAGTTTGACCGTCTTGGGGTATTTACTTACTCCCAGGAGGAGGATACGGCAGCGGCAGAGATGCCGGATCAGATCCCGGAGGAGCAAAAGGCGGCCTGGCAGCAGGAAATCATGGAGCTGCAGCAGGAGATTGCCTTTGATAAAGCCGCAGATATGGTGGGCAGTGTGCTGACGGTGATGATTGAAGGCAAGGTGGCGGATGAGGAGGTTTATGTGGCCCGAACTTACAGGGATGCGCCGGGAGTGGACGGTTACCTGTTTGTCAATACCTCCGCTTCCCTGATGACCGGCGACCTGGTACGGGTGCGGGTTACCGACTGTAACGAATATGACCTGGTGGGTGAGATATGCCATGAGAAAGATGAATAGAAAAGGATGGAAAAGAAGAGATGAATTTACCGAATAAACTGACAATATTCCGCATGATTCTGATAGTGCCCTTTGTGATAGCGCTTCTGGGGGGAGAAGCGGGATGGTTTGGGGAGAATCGAATCTTCCCGGATATTGTGGCCCTGGTGATTTTTATCATTGCCAGCCTTACGGATCTGATTGACGGCAAGATTGCAAGAAAATATCATATGGTGACGAATTTCGGCAAGTTCATGGATCCTCTGGCAGATAAGCTGCTGGTCAGTGCAGCCCTGATTGCGCTGGTAGCCATGAACCGCATCCCCGCATGGGTAGTTATCATCATCATCAGCCGGGAATTTATCATCAGCGGATTCCGGCTCATTGCTGCGGATAACCAAGTGGTGATTGCCGCAAGCTATTGGGGGAAATTCAAGACTACCTTTCAGATGGTCATGGTGTGCCTGATGATTATCGATCTGTCCTGGATCTGGCCATGGATGCAGATTGTGACGGATGTTATTATGTGGATTGCTCTGGCGCTGACGGTGGTATCCCTGGCGGATTATCTGATCAAGAACAGAGCGGTGATGAAAGAGCAGGCCTGATTCGGCGCTTGTATCGCAATCACCTGTAAATCCGAGGGACGAGAGAGGTATGTAGGGATATGACGGTAGAATTGATATGCGTAGGAACGGAACTTTTGCTGGGCAATATTGTCAATACCAATGCCGCTTATCTGGCGGAAAAATGTGCCGGACTGGGGCTGTCCTGCTACTATCAGTCCGTGGTGGGCGATAATGAGCAGAGGCTCAGTGAGACACTGCAGGCAGCGGTAAAGCGTTCGGATATTGTGATCTTATCCGGCGGACTGGGCCCTACGGAGGATGACCTGACCAAGGAAACGGCTGCAAAGGTTATGGGCAGGGAGCTTGTGGAGGATGAGGCTTCCAGGGCACATATTGAGGCTTATTTTGCAGCAAAGGGCATGACGCCTACAGAAAACAACTGGAAGCAGGCCATGATACCGGCAGGAGGTATCGTGCTGCCCAATCCTAACGGTACGGCTCCCGGGGTGATTATCCCGAATGGGCAGACGCATGTGGTGCTGCTGCCCGGGCCTCCCCAAGAGTTAAGACCTATGTTTGAAGATGATGTGGTTCCCTATTTGAAAAAGCTGGAGCCGGGGATCATTTCCTCCCAGACCGTCAAGATATGCGGAATCGGCGAGAGTAGGGTGGAGACACTGCTGATGGATCTGATTGACGGACAGGAAAATCCCACCATTGCCACTTATGCCAAGCCGGGAGAGGTTCACATCCGGGTAACTGCCAGGGCAGAGAATGAGAAGGATGCCCGTAAGCTGATCAGGCCGGTGGTCAAAGAGATCAAGAGCCGGCTGGGCAGCAATGTGTACACCACTCAGGAGGAAGTAACGCTGGAAAAAGCAGTGGTGGATCTGCTGGCGGCGAACGGACTGACGGTGAGCTGCGGCGAATCTTGTACCGGCGGTCTGTTATCTGCCCGGCTGATTAATGTTCCGGGCGCATCCGGGGTCTATAAATCCGGCTGTGTTACCTATACCAATAAGGCCAAGAGGAAGCTTTTGGGGGTAAAAAAGAGTACTCTGAAAAAATACGGCGCCATCAGCAGCCAGACGGCAAAGGAGATGGCTAAAGGGCAGGCTTTTCTGGCAAAGAGCGATGTGGCGGTGAGTGTTACCGGCCTGGCGGGACCGGACGGGGGCACGGAGGCGAGACCGGTGGGCCTGGTGTATATTGCCTGCAGC
>CALWLO010000176.1 GCA_944381545.1 uncultured Acetatifactor sp.
AGCGTTTTCAACAGACATGTTTGAATGTCCCGATATCCTTCTGGACAATGATCTGATGCTCTGTGAGTTGGAGGCAGTGGCGTAATCTCCCATTTGGGAAATGTAGGAAGCTGAGCCTTCCATACTACGTGCCGTCGATTGCAGAAAATTGGTCACTGTCCTGGAGACTGTTCCACTGGAGTTGCTTGCCCAGTTTGATATCTGATTCTGTGCTCCTTGCAGCGCATTACTTGCATTTGACATACCGCGAAAGGCTGCCGAGGTGGCGCCGGATGTTGCTTCACCTACGACTCCTCCTATTGCATAATTCAAGGCATTGGAAAATACCACATTCCCATAGGCATGGGGATCTCCCGCATTGACACGGTCATAACAGTCATAAGCTAGCGCGCCCCCTGTAAAAACATACTCCGAAACGGTGTTTGTTGCTATAGCCAATGGTATCCTGCACAGTACTGATGCGGGAGTCTGCCCTCTGCACAGTTCTTCAATGGTATTGGCTCCGGCAACTTTAAAGTCCTCCCATACGCCTTCCCAAAATCCGCGCTGGTAATTCACGTCATCAGAAAGCTGACCGTTTTGATATTTCAGCAGCATATTACGGATCGCATTAAACTCTTCGGGAGTGATCTTTTCTCCCTCCACATATTTATTCCTTAACTCATTTATTTTATCCCGAATGAATCTTTCTGTATCCGTAAACTCAGTATCCCTCCATCTGCCGTCTCTGAGGGTATCGAGATAGTCTGACAATATTGAAAAATAAGCGCTGTTGCTAAGCGCATCTACTTTGCTGCTCTGATCCATATCAGAAAATCCTGCATTTTGTTTCAGCCCGTCCCAGGTGCCGCCGGATTCCGACGCCCCTCCGTCATGGGCCAGTGCTGTCAGCTTATAAAATGCCATCACGCCAATGGCGGTAAAACATATACTTGCCGCTTTTGCCATCTGCCTGCGGAAACCCTTTCCGGAAAGCGCAATGCACATGGCACCCAAAAGTGCGCTGAACAGCAAACGCGCAAAAAAGTGATAGTTAAATACCTCCCAAACCATAAGATTGAGAAGAGAATACAACAAAAGACCAGCGCCCAGACTAAACGCCTGCAGCATCACATCCGCAAACGACGGTTTCTCATTTTTCCCGTCCTTCGTCTCCTTGTAGAGACAGCATCTTTTCAGAAACAGGTTCAGGAGCCTGGCATTACTGCTCCCCTGCCCAAAGCAGAGCAGGATATAAATAGCCAGCAGGAACACCGCAAAAGGATTCACGACCAAAAATCCGAGCACAATGGCATAAAACAGTCCGTCCACCAAAAATTTCCAGAATTTCCGGCTTCCCTTTTTTCTATATTTCTTTAGATTAACCAAAACTCCGGCCAGATCTTTAAAAATGGATATGGGGCCCTTTGACAAAATCTGCATGATGACATAGCCGCCCAGCATATTGACCATTAAAGAAAAAGGAAACACCAGATATCCGTTTGGGATCGAACAGGTATAGGTGCCTGACAACCATTCGATCAATGCCGCTATAGGTTCGATTCCTCTTACAGTATCACCGGTAGTAAATGCACCGCCGGCGATCATGTATCCGGCGGCATATCCAAAGCCTCTTCCCCATCCAATCCACATGCTGTCATTGATCCATGCCCAGAAGAAAATGTTAAAATAATATTTAATGACCGAAAACACAATTATAAAAACAATAAACTTTAACAGGTTCTTAAAGAGCGTCTTGGAAGGCTTCAGTCTTTTAAAAAACATTTTCCACTTCCAAAAGAAATATTTTATCTTTGACTTGGGCAGATCAGGCATTGCTTCCATCACCATATCATAGTCCAGGTCAGCATAATTGAATTTGGAAGTATTTTCCTGTTTTTCCTGTTTCCCTCGTTTTTCCTGTTTACTCATCTTTTTCCCCCTCATTTATTCAGCGGGCAAAAATCTCCTGCATATCCTCGCTGGATACCTCCAGCATATCATAGACGTCTTTTAAATTCACATTCATACCTTTTACAGAGATGCCGTCTACTTCTGCGTCCGGGCGGATGGACAGGTCAAAGAAGCCCATCTCGATTAATTTTTTCTCCATCTCAAGAGAAATGATATAATCCACAAAGGTCTTGGCGGCATCCAAATGTTCACAATCCTTTATGATGCATACCGTATTGGGGGTGATCAAATTTCCCAGTCCGCCTTCTTCCTGATCCGTAAATATCATGGTAACCGGGCTGCCGTCCTCGATCGCTACCTTGGCGTCATCCGTATCGGTATAGCCGATCGCCACCTGCCCGCTTGCCGCCATATCCTTTGTTACAGAATTGCCGTCGACGATCTGGATGCCCTTGTCAGAAATTGCCTGGAAAAATTCCCTGCCTTTTTCCTGTCCTAACGCTGCATATAGAGCTGCCGCCTGTGTTCTTGTGGTGCCAAACATAGGATACGCGATGGCAATATCTTTTCCCTCATATTTATCTGAGATCAAATCAAAGACAGATGCGGGATAATCCGCTTCCTCAAGAAGCTCCGTATTGACCAGAAGCGTTCTGGCTCTTCCGCCGAAAGCAGTCCAATACCCCTCCGCATCCTTATAAGCGTCAGGGATATCCGCCGCCTCGTCAGAAACATAGGGCTGCAACAATCCTGCGTTCTGCAGCTCTATGGTCTGAACAAATTCATTGTTCCAGAATACATCGCACACAGGATTCTCTGACTCCGCAATGATCTTGTTGGTCAAGCCTGTAGTTTTATTGGATTCCACATCATAGACTGCGTTTACCTTGATACCAGTTTCCGCCTCAAAATCCTTAAAGATTTCTTCTGAATACACCTGATCCACTGCTGTGTAGATTGTGATTTCCTTTGTTTCCTTCTCCCCCGAGCAGGCTCCTAAGCATATGACTGCTGTCATTACTGCCAAAAAGGCTGCCGTCCTTTTGCTATTTTGATGTCTTTTGTTTTTCATAATATGCTTCCTCCCTGTCAATCTTCGTGGTCTAAGTGACTCTCCATCCCTGAATAATCTGCTGCTTGTTCACACTTGAGGTACACTGTCTTGAAACCGCGAATCATATAATAATTATGTACTGATAATTTTATATAAAAACTCGTATTTTTTGTAGTTCACATGTGTGCCATCTTTT
Source organism: uncultured Acetatifactor sp. (assembly GCA_944381545.1). GTDB lineage: Bacteria > Bacillota > Clostridia > Lachnospirales > Lachnospiraceae > Acetatifactor. The sequence goes on from CALWLO010000176.1 coordinate 3,144, forward strand.
CTAAATGGGCAAAAAACAAAGCAGATATATCAATTATACAAAAGCTCAGACATCCGTTTAGTTAAGGGACATTGTTTGTTAAACACATCAAACACCTCTTTTAGGATATCAGACCGAGCCTGGCGCACTGTTGGCAGTAGACGGAAGAGATGAAATGCAGATGGACCAACCAGAAAAATCATGCAGATCAACTATGGTGGAGGAAAATCCCGCGCAGCAGGGAACTGCAGGAGCAGGTATGCCGGAAATCTTCTGTTGCATGAAAAGTTGAACCTGGGAAGTACAGAACAGACGCAGATATGGGGTACGAAAGCGACCTCACATTTTGATCCTCCTATTGATTTAAAAAAGGGTTAGATTCCAGATAGGATCTAACCCTTTGTCTTAACTGACTTATTATCGATAGATGAAATGTTAGCAAAACTCCCCTTCGTGCTTTTTAAAAAAATCATAATAGGCTCTTACATTTGCCAGCTGGCTCCACCGCTTTACATCAACGGTTTCCTCGTCCATATCATAGATCTTGGCGCCCTTCATCGAGAGCAGGAACGGGGAATGGGTGGCAATGATGAACTGGCATCCAAAAAAGCGGGCAGAATTTTCTATAAATCGCATCAGTTCCTGCTGCCGCTCCGGCGAAAGACTGTTCTCCGGCTCGTCCAGCAAATACAGCGCGTTTTCCTTGATCTTATCTGCAAAATACAGAAAGGCGCTCTCTCCGTTGGAGTGCTCCCGCACATTGTTCATCAGCTTCTTGCGCACATATTGGGACTGGGTGTTTCCTCTCGCCATGGCAACTTTTTTCAGCTGCTCGTAATCATCCAGCGACTTCATTTGAAAATGGGAATATTTTGTATCCAGATAGTCCTGAAACAGCTCGTCTCTTTTTCTGTCGATACCGTTATTGAGGCTCCTCAGATTCAGCATAAAATCAAATACATCGTCGCTTGTGATGATCCTGCTGCCCTCCGGGATCGCCTTTTCCGTTTCATAGCTGCACATACCCACATAGTCCTCAAAAAAATTGGAACGATTGTACAGCGTGTCGCGCTCCAGCTCCAGCTTTTCCGCTATCACATTCAGCGCCGTGGTTTTCCCGGAGCCATTTCCTCCATACAATATGGTCACCGGCTCAAAATCCAGCATTCTCAAGCCATGCTCTGAAAGGACCAGAAAAGGATAAAAGCTGTCATAGCAGGTCTTCTTCTGCCCCATGGTAAAATCGTATTCCTGTTCTCTGCTCGGAAATTCAAAATGTAACAGGTATGTCATATTTGTGCAACCTCACTTTTTCAGCTGTACCGCCCTCTCACGCTGCCGTCTCTCTTCTTCTCCCAAGGCTTCGTCCAGCACAACCTGATGCCGTTTCTTTTGTCCGGTTTCCGCGTCTATGGTCACAAAGGTGATATAACCCTCAATCACCTGTTCCCCGGTCATGGCGTCCTTTGCCGTCACAGCCACAGTCAGACTGGTATTCCCCGCGTGAACCACTCTGCTCTCAAATTTCACAACTGCGCCCTTTTTCACGGGTCTGGAAAATGACATTTCCCGCAGGCTGCGAAGTACAATCTCATCCGTAACCCCGTGCTCGCAGGCGGCAGCCGCAAAGCCTGCCTCCACCAGCCATGCCGCAGCCCTGGCGGCAAAGAGCGTCCCGTGATGGTTTAAATCCTCTCCCTTTACTAAATGAAGCGTTTCATATATTTTCATAATACCGTTTCCTGCCCTTCTGCGTAAGCCAATCAAATTTCCCCGGGTGCGCTGCCCCTCATCATGGGTAAAGCATTCTTGGCAAAACTTCCTATAAGCGTTTGCCCGCCCTTTATGAGACCATACTACCATAGATGTCATAAAAAGGCAATTTTTGCAGTATATGCTCCTTCACCTTTGAAATGTGTATTTAATGATTCTACAAATGCATCAAAAAAGAGAGAAATACGGCATTTCTGCTGTATTTCTCCTTTAAATAAAACTGCTGGTGGCCGGACTTGAACGATTCCGACACCGCAGAAATACTGATAAAATGTTTTTCTATCTAATTTTGAGCGTTCCACAGCTCGCTTCATAGTTTCTTTTTTACTCGCTCTTAATACAATATAGT
>CALWLO010000177.1 GCA_944381545.1 uncultured Acetatifactor sp.
GCTCTTCCATGAGACCCTCCAAGGTGGTGTATGACAGGGCGCATTCTTCTATTTCCACCGCCACTGAAGCAGATTTTGATTTTGACGCCATCTTTGAGGGTGCGGACTGGTTCCACTTTACCGGCATTACTCCCGCTGTATCCGACAGTGCGGCAGAGCTGACCGAAAAGGCGCTGGTCGCTGCCAAAAAGCACGGCGTAAAGGTATCTGTAGATCTGAATTTCCGTAAAAAGCTGTGGTCTTCTGAGAAAGCGCAGAAGGTTATGAAGAATCTGATGAAGTATGTGGATGTCTGCATCGGCAATGAGGAGGATGCGGAGCTGGTTCTGGGCTACAAGCCCGGTAAGACCGATGTGACCAGCGGTGATCTGGAGCTGGCAGGCTACAAGTCCATCTTTGAACAGATGGTGGCGGATTACAATTTTGAGTACTGTATCTCCTCCCTCCGGGTAAGTCATTCCGCATCTGATAACGGCTGGTCTGCATGTATTTATTCCAGGGATACCAAGGAGTTCTATCATTCCAAGGAATACAGCATCCATCCCATTGTAGACCGTGTGGGCGGCGGCGATTCTTTCGCAGGCGGCGTAATCTGCGGACTGCTGGACGGTAAGGACTTCAAGGCGGCACTGGAATATGGTGTAGCAGCATCCGCATTAAAGCACACCATTCCGGGTGACTTCAATCTGGTATCCAGAAAAGAAGTGGAGACCTTGGCCGGCGGTGATGCATCCGGACGGGTACAGCGCTAAAATGTAAGTATCCGAAACCAGAAAAATACCCTGTGGCTTGTTTACCGCTTAAGCCGCAGGGTATTCTGGTAATGATATTATTTCATATGTCTCTTGATGGCTTCAAAGCTTTCCTTGCTGATCACATGTTCAATGCGGCAGGCATCTTCGGTTGCAGTCTTGGGATCTACTCCCAGCCGGATCAGCCATTCGGACAGAAGCTCATGCCGCTCATAGATCATCTCCGCAATCTCCCTGCCGCTCTCTGTCAAATAGATGAACCCCTCCCGGGTAACCGTGATATGGTTCTTCTCACGCAGATTTTTCATGGCAACACTGACGCTGGATTTCTTAAAGCCCAACTCCTCCGCAATATCTACAGAGCGCACTACCGGCTTGCATTTACTTAATATCAGGATTGTCTCCAGATAATTTTCAGCAGATTCATTTACATGCATAACCATCCCATCCCTTCCTCTTATTGCCTGCAGAGTCATTCAGGCATCAGCGTATTGACATCAGTATAGCATAATCGAAAATTATCGGCAATGGGGAAAAATGAAAAATAATCTCTTAAATTCTATATGTCAAAAAAACATTGACATTTCGGGAATAAAATGTTACTATTACTCTTGTGCAGCAAAACAAAATATGCGAAAGTGTCGGAACTGGCAGACGAGCAAGACTAAGGATCTTGTGGTGGCAACACCGTGTGGGTTCAAGTCCCATCTTTCGCACGAATAGTCAAGGCAGGAAAATCTTAAAATCAGAAGGTTTTCCTGTTTTTGGTTTTCATTAACTGCTTTTTGTCACATTTCCTCATCTTTTGTCATATGCTAAAAGAAAAAGGAGTACGGCTATGCATATCCATTTTCATCCCCTGAGATCCATCTGCCCGTCATGCCGTTGCGACTGCGACCGCCGTAATGACAGACGGGATGACCGCAATCGGCGGGATTGCCGCAGAAATAACCGTGGGTGCCGGGACTGCGACAACCGTCAGCGTTATGAATAAGGTGTATGGAGCTGCTTTGGCAGCTCCTGATACAAAGCCCTCATAATTCTGAAGGAGCTATCTCCTTGTGCCCTGTCAGCCGACTCCCATACAACAATGAATATGCTCCAATGCGCTCTCTACCAGGCTTCCCAAAGACTGCTCCGTGACACCCGCAATAATATTGTCACATTGATTTACCGGCAGTAATATCCGCCGGGCCCGGCTCTGCCCAACAGCCACTGCCATAGCAGGCGTTACCTCCCCGTATAGGGCATCCGCAATCACGATCCCAATAGGCCCCACAATCACATCTGCCCTGCGGCAGCCTACCACCACGGCATTTTCTCCGGTAGCAGCTGCATCCGCACCGGCTTTCAGCATAGCAGCCGTGGCAGTACTGTTCGTACCCACTGCCGTCACATAGCTCTGAGGAATCTGTTTCTTAATGGCCGCTACCAGCTGCCTCCCCATGCCTCCTCCCTGGCTGTCTATCACCAGAATATTCATCCCTATCCCCTCCTCCCATCGCAATTTTTGTCTCTTAATCATAGCACAGGCTTTCGGTTTTGAAAAGATGTAACAGTTCAGCCCATAACCTGTAAAACAAGTAAATTCATGCAATCCTATACTTTAAAATGTCGTGTCGGCCTCTTCTTCTGGTTGTCAGTTGATGGAATTTATGTTAAAATAGACCGTATCTAATCTGTTTATGCAGAAATAACAAGAAATGAGGATGAATAGATAACGATGGAGAATGAAAATGCATTTATAGAGCAGGCAAAGAGAATACCGCAGCTGGATCAGCTGTACGTGATTTTTGGCGTAGGCACCAGGCTTCCGTTTGTAACCTGCGATGAGGAGGATTTTACAGATCAGATCTGGGCTTTTGTGGAGGAAGAGAAGGCCAAGCACTTCGCAGATGTGAGAAGAGAGAACTTCCAGGATATTCTGGCGGTTGTGAAGGTGTCAAAGGATCAGCTGCTACAGTTTTTCAGCAGCCTGTATTCCTATGGGATTGACGTCATCATGTTTCAGGAAGAGGAGAAGCAGACCAAGCTTCCCCTGAATAAGCTGGTGGTACAGCCGGATTTGACCCAGATTCCGGAGGATAAGAGACCCCTCCTTAATCCCCAAATGCAGCTTTCCGGGATCCATTTCATGCAGGAGATACACCGAAAGGAGCGTAATGCCCAGGCTCTGCGTGAATATGAGGAAGAGATGGCAGTGAATATTGTGCGCAGCCGTTTTCTGGTGCCTCATGAGATGGAAGGGGACGCTCCTCTGGCGGACGGCTCCAATATCCGCATTCCCTGCGTAAAGAATAAGGACGGTCAGATGTTCCAGCCCATCTTTACGGATCTTCAGGAGATGGCTAAATTTGATAAGGAAAAGAAGTTCCGTGCAAGCGCAATCCCCTTTGTGAATATTCAGAAAGCCATGGGCAAGGAGGTTAAGGGGATTGTGATCAATCCCATGAGTCTGAATATTATCCCGGTGGCAGATACGATTCCTGCGGCGATTGAGCGGTTTAAGCCAGCAGAGTAAGTAATCCTTGAGAAGCAGCAGACATAGAAAAAGAATCAGCGGCCAAGGTTCTGCCGCTGATTCTTTTCAGTCAACTCAATCGAAGCTCCGCAGGGCCCGACGCACGCCGATAACCACCGGCGGTATCAGTACGATATGGCAGATAATTCCGGGAACTGCACTGATAAAGGCCCCTGAAAGAAAAGCGGAAAGAGTAAAGACAGGTCCTACGAGCATACCCAGGAAAAAGCGTGCGATGCCCCATATGATACGGCCGCCCAGCATGGCTCCAATCAGGGAAACATACAGAGAAAGAAGCTTTTGGGGCAGGAGCTTTAGCAGAAGCCCGGAAAGGGCGCCGTAGGCGGCCAGTTCAAACATCATGGCCAGTCCGGTGGGCATAATCGGCGGCATGCCGAACAGCAAAAAGCGCAGCAGAGGGGCAATAAAGCCAATCAACAGGCCATATGGCCAGCCGCAGAGCAGTCCGCACAGCAGTACCGGAATATGCAGGGGGGATAATGCACTGCCGATCTGGGGGATCTGGCCGGTTAAAAAGGGCAGTAACATGCACAGAGTCAGACAGACAGCTGTGAGACATAATTTTTTTACATTTATTTTCATGGTTTCATCCTTTCTGTAGACGTAGAGACAGTAGAATATATTTGGACACAAAAAAAGCACCCAAGCCCTTCTTGAGCACAGATACCTTCCTGGTAAACTGATTTGATCCTAATCTCTATCCTTGCCTTTGTCAGACTTCTGTCTGGTCAACCTGCTTCTGCTAAGTTATGATTTACCATAACATAGTCAGGAAAAAATGTCAAGAAAGCTTAAAAACCCCAAAAAATTCCAAAAGGTTATTGATTATTGCGGGTAAAAACGATATAATATTTATAACAGGAAATCTATTTTTCACAGTCATGGATGACAGGAGGAGTGGATTATGGGAATCAGTATTCATGTACAGGCAAAAACAGATTATTCTTATTTATTTTCCAGCTTAGGAACATCCGTTGCCAATGCGGTTTCCAGTAATTGGCTATCGGACTATGCGGCAATCAAGAATGGCAGCTATGCTAAGCTGATGAAGGCTTATTATGCTGAAAACAGCAGTGATGAAGTAAAGAGCATGGCAGCAGAGACCACTGTTAATCGATCCAGCGCATTGAGCAAGGACGACGCCAAGACTTTGGCTAAGGTGCAGAGTACCACTGATGCATTGAAGGAATCTGCAGATAAGCTGATCGCTACGGATAAGGATTCTGTATTTGCAAGTGAAGATATGGATACCATTTATAAAGCGGTAAGTGATTTTGTCAATGATTATAATTCCGTAATCGGTGCGGCAGGCAGCGCAAGCAGCACTTCTGTTGCCAATCGTGTGCAGAATATGAGCAATATCACCAATATCAGCAGCAGATCCCTGGCAAAGGTGGGGATTACGATTAACAGTGATAAGTCTCTGTCCATTGATGCGGAAGCATTCAAGAGTGCAGATCTGGAGACGGTAAAGGATCTGTTTAATGGAAAGGGCACCTATGGCTATAATATGTCTGCACAGGCATCCTATATCAGTTTCGCAGCGGATCAGGAAGCGAGCAAGGCAAATACCTATACGTTTAATGGAACATATGCCAATAACTATTCTGCAGGAAGCATCTTCAGTTACTGGTTTTAGTACCTATTGTAGATACAATAAATATTTTTTAAAAAAATTTAAAAATTTATATTGACATTTTCCTGTGAATGGTGTAGTATACATATTGTTCGCAGGAGTGGCGGAATTGGCAGACGCGCACGGTTCAGGTCCGTGTGGTGGCAACACCTTGAGGGTTCAAGTCCCTTCTCCTGCATAAAAGAAGAAATCGAAAGGTTTCTTCTTTTTTTTGGTTCGCCCAGCATGGGCGTAATCTAATCGGTGAAAGACCGTAAAGTGCCCTGATAGTGGGAAACTTACA
>CALWLO010000178.1 GCA_944381545.1 uncultured Acetatifactor sp.
AAAATTGCCTATGAATTGAACCGCCTCGGACTCCCCTCCCCGTCCGGAAATCCCTGGACGCGGTACGGAGTGCAGGAGATCCTGCGGAATCCGGTTTATGCCGGATATATCAAAGACGGTTACCGTAAAGAGGTAAAGAAAATTGTTGATGGGAAGACGGTCCGCAGCCGTCCCGTCAACCATGACGCACAGTTATATCCCGGTCGACATGAGGCGATTATCTCACAGGATGTCTGGGATTCCGCCAGTTCCACTTTCCAAAAACGCCTGAAAAGTTCTGATAATCGTATTCGTCCTATGCAGAACCCTCTTTCCGGCCTTGTGATATGCTCCTGCTGTCGCAGGACAATGGTTCGCCGTCCTTATAGCAACGGTTCCCCGGCCAGCCTCATCTGTGCGACTCCTGGATGCTCTACTGTATCTTCTTATCTCCACATGGTAGAGCGGCGGGTTCTCGACGCCCTTGACGAGTGGCTTCTTTCCGCCGAACTCCCTGACCCGGAAACGCTCCCGGATAATTCTGCTAAGATTTCCGTTTTGGAGTCCAGTATACAAGCCATCCAGAACGATCTCCGGGAGGTCAAGCTGCAAATTAACAGACAATATGATCTTCTGGAACGCGGGGTCTACACAGAAGAAGTGTTTTTCATCCGCAATGCCCAGATGCGTAAAAGGCGTGATGAATTAAAGGCGCAACTAAATGATCTGGAATCTGAACTTGAAAAAGAATCCAGCCGCAGGTCTGCGATCCGGAATCTGCTCCCAACGCTCCGAACCATCCATGATATCTATCATACTCTGGACAATCCTGTTGAGAAAAACAACCTTTTAAAAGAGGTGATTGACCATATTGAGTATTCAAAATCGGGTGACGGCAGACATGGACGACCAGACAGCTTTACGCTTGAGATCTTCCCTCGTGTGTCTGAGCTTTCTTCCCGCCTCCGTCCTTAATGTATAACGTGCGTGCGCCAGTTCTTTGGTACACGCATGTTATATATGATTCTATGTATTCAATGCAACTATTTCAAAATATGCCAAGTCTGAAATGGATCTTTTTAAACAAATATGATCTCTCGACCAGCGACACAAATGTGTCTATTCCAAATTCGGCAAATGAAATACTAATTTTTGCTGGAAATACCAACCGAAGCAATGTTGGTCAGGTTTATGGAGGTAAATCTTATATTATACCTTCTACAGAACACTCCAGTTGCATTATCAAAGATAAAGAATTATATTCTGCTGATTCGGGATCTAGTGTTGCTGCGACCGGTTTATATTGTTTTTGGAATAATAACGTGTTAACTATGCGGATTGAAACAGGAACCGCACGTGCCAGAGTGTATTATCGGTAATCTATAGGTTGACACCGTATGCAGTTTTCATAATCAGCATACTCGTAGGACGGCTATCTATATATAATGTTGTATCGTTTGGGAAGTGAAAGTAAAAATTCCCATTCTCTGTCGGTAAAGATAAATTATTATCAGTATTATTTATACGCGGAGCAACAACATGATATACAATATGGATACCTCTTACAGTGTAAGTGGCAATAATCAAAAAATCATACTGCGATATACTACGATCAAATGTATAAGCGCCAATATCACCTATAAAATCCGCTCCGGATATGTTTATGAAATCAAAAGTGCCCATATTTTGAAATAGTTTTCTATCGTCAAATCTTATAAAGTTAGCTCGCTAATTTTATTCATTTTTGCTATTTACATATAGCGCTCTATATTATATCCTATAATCAATAAATGACAGACAATAAAAGGAGTATACTATGCCATATTCAGAAAAGCAAAAAGAATATACAATTAAATACCTTGGGAAATTAAAGGAAATCCGGTTTCGGGTCCGCCCGGAAGAATTTGAAGAATATCAAAAAGCTGCAGAAAAGGCGGGCTATTCCAGCATGCGCAAGTTTTACCTGGATGCGATCCAGGAAAAACTTGACCGAATTAATTAGCGCACTATATACATATTATCCAAAATTAACTCGATTATTTTAGTTAATATGTATATTGATATATAGTGCGCTATATGCTATACTATAATCAAGTTAAGGGGATAACCCAAAAGATTATAGGAGGCATATAAATGAGGATCATCAGCAGTCAGCACTTTCTTGATTGGGATATAGTAGAGAAAAAAATGGAAGAAATTTCCGGTATGGAATCCGTGGAAATCCCATGCTGTGAGATCGGTGAAATCGATGGCGAAGAATATGCTGTCCAGATCGATGGACACCATACTTTGGTGGCCGCCCGTGAACTTGGTATCCATATCGAATTTACTTTTTCCGAAGATCCTGAAGGGCTAACTGGGGAAGATTATTTACAGGCTCATTACATGGACGGTGATTGGTACGATGTGCAGAAGAGCAGCCCAGCAGACGATAAATTTTTCCTGATTTGGTAGGAGGTATGATAATGACAAAAATTAATCAAAAGACAATGGATGCGATATCAGTTTATATGGATGATGACAAACGCGAAAAGGTTCATTTTGAGCTTGCGCCATGCACTCCCGAAGCGTTTATCCGCCGCTATTTGGAACTTGATCCGGGCTTTAAAAATGTATTAAAGTCTGAGTTTGATATTGATTTTTAAAAATTATGTCAAGACAGAAAAACAAAAAAATATGCGTAGTATGCGGAAGGTCTTTTTATTGTAGCCCGTCTCGCAATATTGTTACCTGCGGCCCGGATTGTCGCGCGGAATATACAAGACAAAATCATACGGGGATAAAATATAATCAAAAAACTCGGGAAAAGATGGCGATCTCCCGTTTAAATAATGATCGTTATAAAGAGATGCAGGAGGCAGCTACAAGAGCCGCCCAAAACAGTCCAAAGTCAGGCAAATTTGCCGAAAATGTACATGCTATAGATTGGCACTTGATAAGCCCAGATGGGAAACACTATTATTTCCATTCTTTGAGTTTTTGGCTAAGAGAAAACTGCCGTGAATTATTTGGAGTAGAGCCTGACAGCCGTGAATTTGACAACATTCGTTCCGGTTTATCGGGTGTTAAGCGCGCTATCCTTGGTGGCAAATATGGATCCTCTACATATAAAGGATGGCAAGCTCTTCCAGTCAGCATTAAAGATTCCGAAATTATAAAGTATATGGGTTCTGACCTATCTGTATTAGATGATTCTCATCGTACGATCTTCGCGGATTATTTGTCCCATATCCCTTGTAAAAAAATTTCGGAAAAATATAATCTTAATATCCACACCGTTTACCGACGCATCCGGGAATCAAAAAAATTAATTGATACTGGCTCCATCCTTACTGACCAAGAAAAAAAGGATAAAAAAATTTATTATCAGGAGTACTATCAAAAAAATAAAGACACGATTAAAAAACGATCAAAAGAATACCATCAAAACCATAGAGATGAATGTATTAAATCGATGAAATCCTGGTACGAAAACCATAAAGAAGAAGTAAAAAAATCAAACCGTATCAGAAACCAGGAATACTATCAAAAAAACAGAGACAAGATTTTGTCTAAACGAAGAGAACAATCCCACAAAAGCCCCGGAGAATAGCCGGGACTTTTGTGGGATACAGTTTATTTAATAAACAACTCCATAACCGTATCCGGGCCGACCAGATAATCCACTTTCAGTCCTCGGATCTCCTGGAATAGCCCTGCTGCCAGCCTGGTGTCATTTCCCATCTTCCCATCCGGTTCCAGGCCTTCCGGATCTTCCAGCAATTCTACTAGCTGTGGCCCGATAACTGTATTCAGGCGCATCTGCATCCACATTACAAGGTATCCCTCTGATCCGACAGAAAACTGACCGGTTTTCTCATTAAACGCCCCTGACTTCAGGAGGATCTTTTTCATGGCTTCTCCCGTGTGCTGTCCCGGGATTTTATCTACTTCCAGAGGGTTTCCGTCTGCATCGGTCACGCCGTCCAGGTTGCATGCCTCCTGAAAACTTCTGACGGCCTCCGGATCCAGTTCTCTTTCCGCCACTTCCTGACCTATTGGTGTGTCAAAAAGTTCCTTCTCTGCGGCTCTCCTGCGCACCAATCCGGCCAGCTCTTTTCCGCCAGAGTGGCAGTATTCCGGGATTTTTGCGGAGATCTCCGCTATAGATCTTTTCCCGCCAGCAGTCAGCTGGTCAATGTTTCCGATATTGTATGCAAATGATACGAGAGCATCGAACTGATTCTGATTCCAGCGGTATGTACCGTTATACCTCATAACATGATTTTCAAACCGCTCAATGTCTTCTCTCAGGTATTCTTCCGCCTGCTCCAGAGTGATTTTCTGTCCCATCTGTACGCCAGACGTATGACCGTAGCCGATCGTTGGTACTCCGGCCGGATCTTTGTATGCTTCCAATCTGCAGCCCTCAAATTCTTTTATGAGGGCAATCCCTTTATTGCTTATCTTCATCATTTTCCTCCGTTTCTGATTTATTTACCATTTTATCGGCTACTTCCAGTCCCTTGATCAGAATAACCGGGACGTTAAATCCTGCTTCCACCAAATTTTCCAATATGCTCCGGATCTCATTGATAATCAACGATGCCAGCACAAACCATCCCAGCAGAGCGGTGATCCCAAGGTCTATTCCCAATGTCTTTCCGATCTCAATAAATACCGCGCTTGCGCCAAACGCCACCATAACCATGATCCAGTATCCCAACTTTTTGAGCACGCCCTTCCATCCGGCCTGACTGTTTTCTTTTCCGTTGAGCTTCGATTTTATCCAGCCAGTGATCCAATCGATCACGTTAAACGCCAGAAATGCGGCAAAGAGCATCCAATGCTCTCCGAGCACAAATGTGAGCACGGCGATCACTGCTCCCATAATGGAGTTATAGGCATCCAGCCAGTCCATATAATTCATGTTTTTCATTTCCTCACTTTCCTTTCAAAAATTAAGGATCCCTTTCGGGATCCTGGTTGACGGTTCTGTTTGCTTATTTAATTACATATTTTCCTCCTTTCTCCTCTCATAACTTCTCGGAATCTTCAGCCCTGATTTTATAAGGCTTTCAGACCCCTATCTCAAAAAAATCACCCACTTTTTTGCAAAAAAAGCTTGACAAATCGCTCAAAATTTGCGGCGAAGCCGATTGATTATATTTTATTTCAATCGACTGGAGGCGATTTCTTT
>CALWLO010000179.1 GCA_944381545.1 uncultured Acetatifactor sp.
AAATGCATCCAGATCCTCATCATCTGTCTCAATTCGCTGGACAATATACTCTTTACCTTCTTCTGCAGCAGTTAAGTTCATATGTATCACCTGTCTTCATTTAGAATATGGATGAAAGATGCTTACTATTACTAAAAAATATTAGTTGCATCTAACTACATTTCTATACTAATGCCGCAGGAAGCTTTTGTCAATACTTTTTATAAAGTTTCTTGAGGAGTGTTTTTCGTTTAGGAGTTCTGGGAGGTTTGCTGCCCGGCCTCTCTCCGAGGATTCATCAGATCCAGAAAAAAACAGGCATAGGTCATCTGCATATAGGGGGCAAGCCACAGCATGCCGATACCGCAGGTCAGAAAGGCGAGCAGAATCAAAGGAACAAAGCTTATCTGCAGATAAAACAGACGTCCCTTGTGTCCCTTCATGATCCTCCTGCTGGTGTGCAGCAGCTGCTTTGCCGTATAATGGGGGAAGTCCAGCATCAGGTAGTAGCACTGGGAGAAAACCAGGGAAATCAGCGTCGTGATGATCAGCGCAGCTGAGACAGCCGGTAAAGCAGCCATGAGCCAACCCGCTTCCAGGGTCTGTAGGAACAGAGCAAAGCAAATCTGATAGGGCAGCATGCAGACAAAGTGGATGCCCGTGAGAAAGGCGGACAGCGTCATACATTTCGGAAACTGCCATCGAAACCCATAGAACAGGTTGCTGACCTGGCAGCTGCGCCGACAGGCCATATTCAGGAAAAACAGGGCATAGCCCGCAGAAAAGATATTGGTAAACAGGGTAATGCCCATATTGATCAAGAAGGAAATCAGCGTACTGGCAATAACGTTAAGCTGCAAAAATACTTGCAGGTTGGTCAATATGGTACTGGAAACGGTGTTCAGAGCCACTGCGGTCATATTGCCCAGAAACAGGATCGCTACAGCAGGGCCAAAGCGGCCGTCCAATAGATCCTTGGCCCGGGTTTTTAACTCAGAAGAGGTCATATATTGTACATTCATGGTATTCGTAGTCCTTTCTGTAGATGTAGATTGATTCCTGCGGGCAATGAGCCAAGCGGTCATGCTTGCATGGACATTTGGCGAATGCCGCAAGGGTTAGCATACCCTGCCGCTTGGCAGCGTTGCAAATTTGATGCCCCGTTTCTTGCAGCGGGGGTGTTGACCTAATCCACAGGGAAAAGCTGATCCAGATCAATCCCGTATGCATCTTCAAACATATCGTCATAGCTCTCGCCGTAGAGACTCTCGGAATAGCGGTTCAGCATGTCCCGGTATTCCGGATCCCGCAGCAGGGAAGGCAGCATGGCAAATACCATACCATAGAGTACCAGGGAAAAAAGCAGTCCAACACAGGAGGTGACGGCTCCTGTGAGAGCCATGGAGTCCAAGCGCCGTCCTCTGCGATAGGAAAGGACGGCGAAGAGTATGCCCAGTGCACCCATCGGAAGAGGGAGAAAGCCCGTACATATGGTTAAAAGGGAACCAATTCCCAGCACCAGAGAGACAATGGCAAATGGATTCCTGCGGGGGGCAGGAGGGTTCTGACGATAATCCATAATAAAACGCTCCTTTATTTTGTCTATATGAAGCATCTTACCATTATTTCTGCAGGATGGCAAATAAATTCTGCTTTTTGATAACAGTTACGTTTTTCCTTGAAAACCGGAGGGGAAATCTGGTATACTAATAATCGAGGCGGCAGGTATTACCGCAGAAAGGTTTGGATATACAGATGGATATTTTACAGACGATTAAAGAAGAGTTAAAGGTGGAAAAATGGCAGGTGGAGGCCGCCGTCAAGCTGATTGACGAGGGCAATACCATCCCGTTTATTTCCCGATACCGCAAGGAGGCTACGGGCTCCCTGAACGATGAACAGCTGCGCAGTCTTCATGAGCGTCTAGCGTATCTGCGCAATCTGGAGGAGAAGAAGCAGCAGGTGCTGGGCAGCATTGAGGAGCAGGGAAAGCTGACGGAGGAGCTGAAAGAGAAGATCCAGGCAGCCCAGACCCTGGTGGCAGTGGAGGATCTGTACAGGCCCTACCGTCCCAAGAGAAAGACCAGAGCCAGCGTGGCCCGGGAGAAAGGCCTGGAGCCTTTGGCCCAGATGATACTGGCTCAGGAGATAACCTCTCCGCTGGAAGAGGAGGCTGTAAAATATATTGATGAGGAGAAAGGCGTAGCCACGGCTGCAGAGGCGCTGCAGGGCGCTATGGATATTCTGGCGGAGGATGTATCCGATGAGGCGGATTACCGGACTTATATTCGAAATGCCACCGCAGAGGAGGGCATCATCACTAGTGAGGCCAAGGATGAAAAGGCCCAGACAGTGTATGAGATGTACTATCATTTTGAGGAGCCGGTGAAAAAAATCGCCGGACACAGAGTGCTGGCCTTAAACCGGGGAGAGACGGAGAAGGTGCTTAACGTAAAGGTGAATGCGCCGACGGAGCGTATTCTCCGGTATCTGGAGAAGCAGCTGATCAAAGCGGAGAATCCGGTGACAACACCGGTGCTTCAGGAGGTATGCCGGGATGCCTATGAGCGGCTGATCGCCCCGGCCATTGAACGGGAGATCCGCAGTGATCTGACGGAGAAGGCCCAGGACGGCGCTATTGCTGTTTTTGGCAAAAATCTGGAACAGCTGCTGCTACAGCCTCCTATTACGGGGAAAGTGGTGCTGGGTTGGGATCCGGCTTTCCGCACTGGCTGTAAGCTGGCGGTGGTGGATGCCACCGGCAAAGTACTGGATACCAAGGTGATCTATCCTACAGCGCCCCAGAACAGGGTAACGGAAGCGAAAGCGGAGCTGAAGCGCCTGATCAGCAAATATCATGTGGATTTGATTTCCGTGGGCAATGGCACGGCTTCCAGGGAATCCGAGCAGGTGATTGTGGAACTGCTGAAGGAGCTGGATCGTCCGGTGCAGTATGTGATTGTCAACGAAGCGGGTGCTTCCGTATATTCTGCCAGCAAGCTGGCCACCGAGGAATTTCCGAATTTTGATGTGGGTCAGAGAAGCGCCGCTTCCATTGCCCGCAGGCTGCAGGATCCCTTGGCGGAGCTGGTGAAGATCGATCCCCAGTCCATCGGTGTGGGCCAGTATCAGCATGACATGAACCAGAAGAAGCTGAGTGAAGCTTTAAACGGGGTGGTGGAGGACAGTGTCAATAAGGTAGGCGTGGATCTGAACACCGCTTCCGTATCCCTGCTGGAGTATATTTCCGGCATCAATAAGACCATCGCCAGAAATATTGTGGAATACCGGGAGGCAAACGGACGCTTTACCAACAGAAAGCAGCTCCTGAAAGTACCCAAGCTGGGTCCTAAGGCCTATGAACAGTGTGCGGGCTTTATGCGGATCAACGGCGGGGATAATCCTTTAGATGCCACCAGCGTGCACCCGGAGTCCTATGAGGCGGCCATGAGACTGCTGGAGAAGCTGGGGCTGACGATGGAGGATGTAAAAGAAGCCCAGAGGAAGGCGGCTGCGGAGAAGGCAGCGGGCAGAAAGTCAGATGAGACTTCCAGGCAGAAGAATCGCCCGGCACAGAATAAACAGATTCGGGTGCGCAACACCGATACAGCCATGGGCAAGGCTCTGGCGGCCGCCATGGGCGGTATCACACAGGAAGCTCCCACAGGGGAGAGACGGACAGCGGATGGCAGGCGCAGCCAGGCTGCCGGGAATGCTGCGGCTGCGGAGAACCGGATCAGCCAGAGTGCGAGGGATACCACAGCAGCGGAGAGCCGGATCAGCAGTCTGGAGAAGCGGATTCGCAATAAGGCGCAGCTGGCGGAGGAACTGGGAATCGGTGAGATCACGCTGACGGATATTCTAAAGGAACTGGAAAAACCGGCCCGGGATCCCAGGGACGATATGCCCAGACCCATCCTGCGCAGTGATGTGCTGGATATGAAGGACTTAAAGCCGGGGATGATCTTAAAGGGGACAGTCCGCAATGTCATTGACTTCGGCGTGTTTGTGGATATCGGTGTCCATCAGGACGGCCTGGTGCATATTTCCCAGATCACGGACAAATATATCAAGCACCCCTTAGAAGCAGTCAGTGTAGGTGATATTGTAGACGTGCAGGTGCTGGATGTGGATCTGCAGAAGAAAAGGATTTCTCTGACAATGAAAATCAAAAAGCAGTAAAACGAAACAGACAGTGGCTTTTATGACTTAGCCACTGTCTGTTGTTTTGATGTTTCCCGGTTCAGATCATCTTTCATGATGCGGTATGCGGCCGAAGCAACAGGAACACCCAGAAGCATACCTGCAATGCCCATGACGCCGCCCCCAACGGTAACGGCGGCGAGCACCCAGATAGCGGGCAGGCCCAGGGAGGAGCCGACCACTTTGGGGTAAATCAGATTTCCCTCCACCTGCTGGAGGATTACGAGATATACCAAAAAAATGACCGCCTTGATGGGAGAGACCGAAAAGATCATCAGTGCGCCGACCACACCGCCGATATAGGCTCCCGCTACCGGAATCAAAGCGGTCACGGCGATCAGCGCACCGATCATCGTGGCGTAGGGCAGCTGGAGAATCAGCATTCCGATCATGCACAGCACCCCCAGAATCACGGCTTCTGTGCATTGGCCGACCACATATTTGTGGAAACTGTCATTCAGGACGGACAGGATATAATTGATTCTCCGATTCCAGCCAGGCTTCAGATACCGCTCTGTCAGACGTTTATACTGCCTTCCCAGGGTATCCTTGCCAAGAAGCAGATAAATGGAGAAAATCAGACCGATAAAACCGGTGACTACGCCATTGAACATGGAAGTGGCGGTGCCGACGACCATATCCATTACACTGCCCACGCCGCTGAGCAGAATGCTGCCGGACTGGTTGATCTTAGCGTCCCAGTCAATGGAGGTCAGGAAGGTCTGGATATTGTCAGGTATAAATTCCAATCCGCTGATGAAGTCTACGATAGACTTCAAGGCGTCCGGTACAGCGGAAAAGATAACGCTGACGCAGGAAATCAGCTCCGGCACAACTAAGACAATCATGATGATGACGATAGCCGCCAGCGTCAGGAAAGCCAGAACCATACAGACAGGACGGCTGGTGCTGCGCAGCCGGCGGTTTTTCTTTTTCGGAAAATAGTGCCGTTCATACAGGCTCATCAATATATT
>CALWLO010000180.1 GCA_944381545.1 uncultured Acetatifactor sp.
TGGCAAGCGACTGTACAATCTCCGCCTTGCGGCCATCCTGCTCTTTGATATCAAAATTCACCGGACGCTCCACGCCGTTCAGATTGTCATTCATACCGGACGCAGGATCCACAAAAAGCGGTGCGGATACACGCAGCAGATGCAGACGCTCTGCCAGCAGGGTCTGAAAAAAGTCCTTCACTGTCTTAATGGCGATCTGCGTCTCATACAGATTCAGCTGGGAGTGATATCCCTTGGGTACTAACTGGTTAGCCATTTTAATATAACCATACCTTTCCGTATTTTTAATCAGTATATGTAATACTACCAGTATTATTTAACCGCTTTTTCTACTGTTTGGCAAGTATTTTTTCAGTCATTCCGAATAAAATTTTACTTCTTTTTTTCGTTGCCATATGATGTCTGTTATTAACAGCAATTACTAACCGATTACCACAGACAACATAATGCCTGCGGCAGGCTTATACGAGGAGGAAAAGCAATGCAAAAATATGGGTATGTCAGAGTTTCATCAAAGGATCAGAATCCGGATCGTCAGTTTTCGGCGTTGCATGAACAGAATATCGCCATAGATCTCATTTATCCGGACAAAATGTCCGGCAAGGATTTTCACAGAACTGCCTATCAACGTATAAAGAAAAAATTGCGAAAAGGCGATCTGCCGGTAATTAAAAGCATTGACAGGCTTGGACGAAATTATAGCGAAATTCTGGAGGAGCGGAGAACCATTACCCGGAAAATTGGTGCAGAGATCGAGATATTGGACATGCCGTTGCTCAATACCACTACAATGCATAATGATCTGACCGGATCCTTTATTGCTGATCTGGTTCTGCAGATTCTGGCCTATGTAGCAGAAACCGAACGTTCTTTTATTCGCAGCCGTCAGAGTGAGGAAATCGCCCTTGCCAAGGCAAATGGCATACAGTTCGGACGGCAGAAAAAAGCGGCATGTAAAGATGACGGATCTGCGTTTTCTCTATTTTTTATTCTATCATCTTTCTATATTTTTCTGGAGGAGGGAAGCCCTGCTGAGAATTGATTTTCACCTGCAGATCAGATATAATGAGGATAATACAGCCGGATTCACCCACCCGAAAATCAGCATGACATGATCATTCGGATAAAAGGGGAAAACAAATGACAGAAACCAACTTAGCACAGACGGTGGAGGCTACAAACGCTGCCGCTGCTTATGACACCAATGTAAAATTCCTGCTGGCAGACAAACAAATACTTTCATGGATTCTGAAATATACCATCCGTGAATTTCAGAATATGGCCATCGGGGAGATTACGGCCTGTATCGGCGATGAGATTGAAGTAGCCGCCGTGCCTGTGGATCCCGGGCTGACCAATCTGGGACGTGTACAGGAGACCCTTACAGAAGACAATATCCCGGGAGAGGGCATAATCTGCTTTGATCTCCGTTTTCATGCCTATCACAGGGAAACGGAGATGAAATTCCTGATCAATATAGAAGCGCAGAAGTCTTCGGATCCCGGCAAATTAGGCTATCATCTGGAAAACAGAATTGTATTCTATCTGGCAAGGATGATTTCCGCTCAGAAGTTTACAGAGTTCCATTGCAGCAATTATGATGATCTGAAGAGAGTGCAGAGCATCTGGATCTGTATGGATAATCAGGAGGATGGAGATTCCATTGAAGAGCTTCAGCTGGTCAGAAAGATGGTATTCGGGACAAAGCAGGAATCTTCAGAGATGGATCTGATGCAGGGAATCATCATCAATATCCGGGACGGCGAAAATATAGAACCCTCCCGGAATATACTGATTGCCATGCTGGAACATCTGCTTTCCCGGGTAAATACAGGGGAAAAGAAACGCATACTGGAAGAGGAATACGGCATGATAATGACCGTAGAGCTGGAAAGGAGGATGCAGACCATGTGTAACTTGTCGGAGAATATTCTGGAAAAAGGCAAGGTTGAGGGAGAGCTTAACTGCAGCAGAAGTGCAATTATCGATCTTCTGGAAGACCTGGGAGAGATTCCGGAGGATATATGCAGCATGATTAACACTGCGGAGCGCACGGATACTCTGCGTCTATGGCTTAAAGCAGCGGCCAGAGCAAAAAGCATTGAGGAATTTCAATCTCATATAGAAAAGGGATGAGATAGATTAGGAATGCAGCAGCCGAATGCCGCCCTTTCAGGCATGCTTTCGGCTGTTTCTGCACTCTTCCTCTCCTACTGCACTACCAGATTGGAGTATCCCATCAGGCTCTCGTCCACTTCCCGGGCTGCTTCCCGGCCCTCACGGACTGCCCATACCACCAGGGACTGGCCCCGGTGCATATCTCCGGTCACGAATACATTTTCCACACTGGTGCGATACCGTCCGGGCGCCGTCTTTACGTTGGTACGCTCATTCCGCTCCACTCCAAAGGCATCCGTCACATAGCTCTGACTGCCCAAAAAGCCTGCGGCGATCAGCACGATATCCGCATCCAGGATCTGCTCGCTGCCGGGCACCTCCTGCATATTCATGCGGCCGCTCTCCGGATCCTTTACCCAGGAGAGCTTCACGATCTTCACTGCTCTCAGATTGCCGTTCTTATCTTTCACAAATTCCTTTACTGTGGACTCATAGATCCGGGGATCATGACCGTATACGGCGATGGCCTCCTCCTGACCGTAATCAGTCTTGCAGACCTTGGGCCATTCGGGCCAGGGATTGTTCTCCGCCCTTTTGTCGGGCGCCTTGGGCATCATCTCGATCTGGGTCACGGACTTGGCCCCATGCCGGATGGCCGTACCCACACAGTCGTTGCCGGTGTCTCCGCCGCCGATGATCACCACAGCTTTTCCTTTGGTATCCACATACTTTTTATCCGCAAAATCAGAATCCAGCAGGCTCTTGGTATTGGCTGTCAGGAAATCTACCGCAAAATAGATCCCCTTGGCATCCCTGCCGGGGGCATTGATATCCCGGGGATTGGAAGCGCCGCAGGCCAGGATCACCCGGTCAAAATCGTGAAGCAGCTTGCTGGCTTTCACATCCCTGCCCACATCCACACCGGTCTGAAAGACGATGCCCTCCTCCTCCATGATCTTCACCTTGCGGTCAATGATATGCTTCTCCAGCTTCATATTGGGGATGCCGTACATCAGCAGGCCGCCCACCCTGTCGGAGCGTTCGAACACTGTCACACTGTGCCCCCGCTGATTCAGCTGGTCCGCCGCCGCCAGGCCGGAAGGCCCGCTGCCGATGACCGCTACTTTTTTACCTGTGCGCACCTTGGGTGGATTGGCCACGGCAAACCCTTGTTCATAAGCATATTCAATGATGGCATACTCATTTTCCTTGGTGGCTACCGGATCCCCGTTCAGTCCGCAGGTGCAGGCCGCCTCACACAGAGCCGGGCACACACGGGAAGTAAACTCCGGAAAGCTGCTGGTCTTTTTCAGCCGATGATAGGCCTGCTCCCAGTTGCCATTATATACCAGATCGTTCCATTCCGGAATCAGGTTGTGCAGTGGACAGCCGCTGGCCATACCGCAGAGCATCATCCCCGACTGACAGAACGGAACGCCGCACTCCATACAGCGAGCTCCCTGCAGCTGCTGCTTTTCCCGGGACAGATGCTCATGAAATTCCCGAAAATGCTTGATTCTCTCCAAAGGCGCCTCTGAAGCGGACACCTCTCTTTTATAATCCATAAAACCCGTTGGTTTTCCCATTTCTTCCCTCCATTTTAGTTCCGCAGCTTCCCTACCAGCGCACATGGATCAGTGCGCCGTCCGGGATCCTGCTGTTTGAGTCACACAATTTTATTTTCGTGTATTGGCATAGAATGCCTCAATCTGAGCCTGCTCTGCACTGAGTCCCTTCTCCTCCATCTGCACGATGGTCTTGAGGACACGCTCATAGTCATGAGGAATAATCTTCTTGAATTTCGGCAGATATTCTCCAAAATGATCCAGCACCTCCTTGCCCTTTTCAGAGCCGGTCATCGCCACATGCTCCTTGATCATCTCCTTCAGCTCCAGAACATCATACTTGGAGGTGATCTCATAGGAGGATACCATCTCCTTATTCAGGCGCTTATACAAGTCGTTGCTCTCATCCAGCACATAGGCTACACCGCCGCTCATGCCGGCGGCAAAGTTTTTTCCGGTGCGGCCCAGCACTACCACACAGCCGCCAGTCATATATTCGCAGCCATGGTCGCCCACGCCCTCCACTACCGCTCTGGCGCCGGAGTTGCGCACACAAAAACGTTCTCCCGCCACACCATTGATAAAGGCTTTACCGCTGGTGGCGCCATACATGGCCACATTACCGATAATGATATTCTCCTGGGCCTTGAATTGGCTGCCCTTGGGAGGGTAAACCACCAGCTTCCCGCCGGATAAGCCCTTACCGAAATAGTCATTGGAATCTCCCACCAGCTCCAGCGTCAGCCCCTTGGGAATAAAAGCGCCAAAGGACTGTCCTCCTGCACCGTTGCACAGCACATGATAGGTATCCTCCTCCAGCGTATCTCCAAACCTTCTGGTAATCTCACTGCCCAGAATCGTTCCGAAGGCTCTGTCCGTATTGGACACATCCACTTGGGTACTGCGCTTCTGATGGGCATCCATGGCCTTGCCCATCTGCTTTAACAGCACCTTTTCATCCAATGTTTTTTCCAATTCAAAATCATATACCTGTTTCGGATCAAAGATCACCTTGTCCTTCATGCCCACATAAGGATTATCCAGAATCCGGGAAAGATCTATTTCCTGCTGCCGCTGGGTCAGATGCTCCTTCACCTTTAACAGATCAGTGCGTCCCACCAGTTCATCCACGGTCTTCACACCCAGACGGGCCATATATTCCCGCAGCTCCTGGGCAATAAAGCGCATAAAGTTCTCCACATACTCGGGCTTGCCCCGGAAGTTCTTACGCAGCTCCGGATTCTGGGTAGCTACGCCCACCGGACAGGTATCCAGATTGCAGACTCTCATCATGACACAGCCCATGGTCACCAGGGGAGCGGTGGCAAAACCGAACTCCTCGGCGCCCAGGATGGCAGCGATCGCCACATCCCGGCCGCTCATCAGCTTGCCGTCCGTCTCAATCCGCACCTTATTCCTCAGGCCGTTCATTATCAGGGTCTG
>CALWLO010000181.1 GCA_944381545.1 uncultured Acetatifactor sp.
AAACATCGTGGAAATATCTGCCAGTACGGTAGCAGGATCCGTAGCCGTCTGCAGCTGGTTGCCGTCCCACTTATAGGCCGCCGTGTCCATGCTGATGGTGGTCTTCTTTTCCTGGGCTCTCAGGTTCTCTGAAATGGTGACAGCGGAAATATCAATCTCCGCTCCCGTGGAATCCAGAAGCTTATCCAGCTCCAGACTGTACTCGTGGGGATCATCTGACTGCTTCATCACCAGCTTAGCAGTATAGCTGTAGCCCAATGCATCAAAGAAATTCAGATTCATGGACTTTCCGCTGGCGCTGGTCACATCCTTGTCATTGCTGTCAATAATGCCTGAGATATTCGCCTGGGAGGTGGCCTCCGGCGGGTAAGTCATATTGGCTGCACTCATGATCCGCAATGCGCTTACCGTGTCCTGTTTGATACTTCCGGTTTCCTCATCCACACCCCAGCCCATAACATTGTAGCCGGTGCTGGTCATCGCCAGATTCCCTGCTCCGTCCACATAGAAAGAACCGTCCCTGGTGAAATAATTGGAAACGCCGTTGTTTACCACAAAAAAGGCATCGCCGGTAATCATGATATCAAAGGGATTGCCGGTGGACTGGCTGGAGCCCTGTCCGGAAATATTAATATTAATTGCTCCGCTTTTTACACCCAGTCCGATCTGTCTGGCATTGGTGCCTCCCACCCCGGTAAGTGTATTGGGCCCGCTGGCTTTCTTTGTGGTCTGGCTCATCAATTCATTGAAAGTGATGGAACTGGACTTATATGCGGTAGTGTTTACATTCGCAATATTGTTGCCAATTACGTCCATCTTGGTCTGGTGTGTCTTCAGTCCCGACACGCCAGAATAAAGTGATCTCATCATAGTAAAATGACCTCCTGTTTTCTTTCCTGCCGCATCTCCTTCTGTCATTCGGGAGATATTCGCCTCCGTTAAGGTCCGGCTACATAATTACGGCTCCGTCTATATTGGTAAATACATTTGTGACTGCATCCGTGCTGTCCATGGCAGTAACCACCGTGTTGTTGGGCACATTGACGATAAACGCCAGCTCATCCACGATTACCAGAGAATCCCTGATCCCCTTCTGTTCTGCCTTTCTGGCTCCATCCTCCAGTCTCTCCAGCTGCCCGTCCGTCAGATCTATACCTCTCTGCATAAGTCTCGTGCTGGCATGCTTGGAAAATCTCAGATTATTGCCGGTCTGCGCCTTGTTCTGCAGGATCTCCTGGAAAGAAAGCCCTTCCTCTGTCAGATTCTGCCGGGCTGTGATCCGCCCCCTCTGGCCTGTGACCTGTTCTTGCAGCTGCAGTGCAGTCAGGAATTCCGAATCCTGTATTCTCATCCTGTCATTCCCTTATCCTTTCCGCCTCGCAAAACCTTAGAGCTGCTGTCTCACTCTTGTGTATCCGTTTCCTCTGCGCTTCCTGCCTCATCCGCTGCATCACTTCCATCCGTCTCTTCCGTCTGGTCTGCTTCGTCCGACTCCTCTGCCTTTTCTGCTTCCTCCGCAGCTTCTCTTACCTCTTTCAGCTTCTCCACATACGCATCCAGATCCTTCACCTTATCGCTGGCAATAAAGGACTTCTGGTAATCCGTCATGGCGTCATAGGTTTCTTTCAGCTGATCAATGGTCTCGGCATTGCTCAGATCAATATTGGCAACACTGGGAAGCTTGTTCAGGGAAACCACCCAATCCACCGCCATATTGTAGGCCTCCAGATATTCCAGATCAACTACGGTATCCAGATCGTCAATCGAATACAGGGACTCATTGATGGCCAGATATGCCTTGCCATTCTCATAGGCAACATAGTCCACCTTGCCCTCCACATAATTGGTGTCACCGCTGGAGCTGGTGGTCTTAACCCGTACCTGCTCACCTACCAGCTGGCTGGCTCTCTGCAGATTCATGCTGCCTGCCATATTCTGCATCTGTTCCACTTGTGAGAACTGCGCATACTGGGATATGTACTCGGTGTTAGAGGTGGGTTCCAAGGGATCCTGATACTTCATCTGTGCTACCAGAAGCTGCAGAAACGCATCCTTATCCATCTCATTATTGTTGGAACTGTTTGCTCTCTTTAAAGAACTTTGGGAGGATGTCTCTACGATCTTACCGTCTTCTACCGGTGCAACTAAACTCATAACCTCACTCCTTTCTTTTGGGTAAAAATGTTGGTGCTAAGCCAGATAATCCACGGAATTGCCGTTTACGGCCATCATATCCGCAAGGATCTGTTCTGTCTCTGTCAGTTCTTCTCCCGACTCCAGGCTGCTGATATTCAGCCTCCTTCTCTTGGGCCTTCTGGCTTCTGCCTCACCGTCTCTCTGCTCTCCCTGCTCCAGACTGCTCTCAAACTGGTGTGTCTCCACAGTGACCTCTATGGCATCCACCCTAATGTCCTGCTGCAGGAAGCTCTCTTTCAGGGCAACCATCTGGTTCTCCAGTACCGTCTTTACCGCCTCTGAAGAAGCTGTAAAATGCGCTGTCATCACTCCGTCCCTGGCGGAAATCTGGATATGCAGCGTCCCAAGGCTTTCCGGGTGCAGACGCATGTCTAAAACCGTATTCTCAGGCTTCATGGATACTTTCATATAATCCAGAATCTGATCCATGATCTGTCGGGAATCCTGTGTCTCCAAATAAGCAGCCCCTGCGGCGGATGTTATTGAGCCCGTCTGATTGACCGTCTGGCTGAGGGCCTGTGAAGTGTAGTTCTGGTAAAAGACCTGGCCGGCTGTGTTCTGATTCTGACCTTGACTGTCGGTTTTCCCGTCCGTTCCCCGGTGGCCGCTCCTGTTCTGGCTTTCCGCCGCTGCAGCGGTCTCCTGTACAGGCCCGCTGCCCACATTCTTTTGCAGGCTCTCCAGCACCTTCGGCAGAATTCCTTCCTGATCTCCCAGCTGCTTATTCATGTCACTGGTTATCTCCCGATGATCCCCGGTAATGATCTGCTGTTTGGCATACAGGGTCTCATCCATCACCAGTGCCAGAGGATTCTCTGCACCTGCGGCATCCAGTATCAGCTGATTTACGATCTCCGGCTGTAATAGCTGCACATCGGTAAGCCCCTCGTCCTGCATCAGCTGCTCAAATTCCTGGGAAGTCAGCTCCAGCTGCTGCATCAGCAGATTCTGAATCTGCTGGATGGCACTCTGCAGCACTTCTATCATTTCTTCCAGATCTTCTACGGGTAACTCTTTCATGGGCTGGTCTGCCACGGGCATATCTGTGGGCATCCGGTTTTCCTCTGCCGCCGGCAACTCCGGCTCCATCACTGCTTCCCCGATATTGCCCTTTTCCGGCTGCTGCGGCATATCCGCCGGCTCCTGCTCCTGGCTGCCCACCGCTTTACCGTCTTCTGCCGGAACATCTTCCGGCTGCTCCGGCACCTTTACATCCTCTGCGTCGGTGACACCCTCTTTCGGCTCTGCTGTCTTTGGACTGTTTTCCTTTACCGGTTCTGCTTTCTGCCGGTCCAGTACCCTGCCAAAACCCTCTTTCGCTTCGGCTGCCTGCACTCTGGGCCTTTCTGTCTGGCTTGTGCCCAGATAATTCTGTACATTCGCAGGTATACCACCTGTCATCCGCTCTACCTCCTTTCTTTCATGAATGCATTTCATCCTATAAATCCTGCCTTTCTTACGGCCCGCACTCCATAGAAAGACACTATATTTATCGGCTGTTTTTCCCGTGCTCTTAAGCCTCCGGATCCATTATTTTCGTCAGCCTTGCTGCGATCTCCGGATCCATCTCACCCATAATAGCGCCTCTGCTTTCGGCATCCATAATCTTTAAGATCCTTGCTGCCAAGTCCAGATCATCCTCCATATTTTCCAGAATTCCGGCTGCCTGTTTGGGCTTCATCTCAGAGAAAGCAGCCGCCCAGTCCTGCACCTCACTGCTTTCCTGCAGCTGCACCACTACCTGACGGTAAATATATTCCGCCGTGGTTGGATCCATCTCCTCATAATATTTGCGGTACGCCTCCGCTCCGGGGCCTTTCTCCGCATAGACCACCTCTTCATAAAACTCCGTCTTGATCCGCTGGAACTCCACCTGTCTCTGTTCAAACTCCTGGAGCCGAACCACATTGGCTTTTAATTCGGTAATCTCCTCATCTTTTTCGTTTACGGAGGTCTGCAGTCTCTCCAGCTCCAGCTCCAGTTCCCGAATATAATCCACCGCATCCTCCAGGCTGGTATAACCGCCATAACTCTCCGTATCATTACTTTCCAGAATGGAGTTGCCCGGCAGGATCTTATTCACCACAGGCACATCCTGCAGGATCGGCGTCAGCACATTGCTGCCGAAGCCGCCCACATCCAGCTTGATAATGACTACGATCACCGCCAGCCATACCAGCACGATCAGAAGCGTCGCCGCAAAGGTAGCAAATCCGCCGCCCCCCTCTTCCTCTGCCAGCTCGTCCTCTCTTCTGGCAATCTCCCTGGCCCGGCGCTTCGCTTCCTTTTTCTGCTGTTTCTGTTCATTTTTCAGTTGTCTTTTCTCACTGTGAATCTGCTCGATTTCCGTTTTTACTGCAGCCTGTTGAGGATTTTCCTGTCTTGCCATCGTTTTAACTCCATTTACGTTTTGCTTCACGCATCTGCACTGGCCTGTATCTTTCGCCGCTGGCCATAGGTATAGCTGGTCAGCTCATCCACTTCCTTGCTTTCCTGTTTCTTCTCGTCCAGCAGAAACTGTTCAAAGGCTTTCTCTTTCAGCGTATCATGGGACTTGCGTTCCTTCATTACCTCCGCCAGCTTCTCCCTGGCCTGTTCCACCTTTTGTTCTGCTTTTCGGATCTGCAGCTGCTGCAGATCCATATATTCGTCCATACGCAGCAGCGCTTCCTTATTTTCTGCTATATCCCGGCAGTTTAAGGTTCCCACCAGCATATTCCTGGCCAGCTGCTCATACTCTGCTTTCCGCTTTTTCAGCGCCTCCAGCTTTGCCTCTTCCTCATCCAGCCGTATCCTGGCCTCGGCAAATTCCTGTTTGGCCTGGGTCTCCATCTTCAGTTTGATATCCAGGATGCTCTGCATCCGGTATCGGAATCTGGCCATCGCTTATTTTTCTCCAAACATTTTCTCCAACAA
>CALWLO010000182.1 GCA_944381545.1 uncultured Acetatifactor sp.
AAGGAATGGGAGGTGGAGTATATGAACTGGCGTGCGTATGAGATGGATCTGAATATTGATAAAAGGATTGCCAGAGAGGAAGGCCGTGAAGAAGGTCGGGCAGAGGGCCGTGAAGTGGGCCGTGAAGAAGGTCGTGAGGAAGGCCGGGCAGAGGGTGAATATAAACAGCTGATCAGGCTGACCTGTAAAAAGAAGGCAAAGGGGTTCGGCCCGGAGAAAGCAGCAGAGCAGTTGGAAAGTGATGAGGACGAAATCAGAAGAATCTATGAGGCGATAGATGCGGTGGGAACTGTGGAAGATGTAGATGCCATATATGGGGAATTCTTGAAGTTTCGTTCGAATGCAGAATCGTCTTCAGTTTGACGAAAGGGAGGAATAACAATCCCCCGGTATTTTACGTAAATCCGCTCGGGAGGCCGGATTCATTGCACGGAAGGAGAGGTAAAATATGAGTCATTTGAAAGTAGCATTACTCCAGATTGCTCCTACGGGCACTTTGGATGGAAATTTGAATAAAGGTACAGATTGCTGCAGACACGCAAAAGCTCTGGGTGCAGATATTGCATTATTTCCCGAGATGTGGAGCAACGGATATAATATTTATGGCAGACCAGTCGACGATTGGAAGCGGGAGGCAGTCTCCCCGGACAGTAATTTTGTAATCGCTTTTGGGAAGCTTGCCAAGGAACTTGGTATGGCAATCGGCATTACATATCTTGAAAAATGCAAAACAGGGCCGAAGAATTCCATTGCTCTGTTTGACCGCAACGGTGATCGGGTTATAGATTATGCAAAGGTACATACTTGTGATTTTGATGTGGAACGGAATCTTACCCCGGGTGATGAGTTTTATGTAGCTGACTTGGATACAGAGATCGGCGCTGTTAAGATTGGCATAATGATCTGCTATGATAGAGAATTTCCCGAGAGTGCCAGGATACTGATGCTTAAAGGCGCTGAAATTGTACTTGTTCCAAATGCCTGTCCGATGGAGATAAATCGCCTTTCTCAGCTTCGGGGAAGAGCATACGAGAATATGATGGGAATTGCTACTTGCAATTACCCGGATACCGTACCGGACTGTAACGGACACTCTAACGCATTTGATGGTGTTGCATATCTTCCTGAGCTACCCGGTTCACGGGATATGTGCATCCTCGAAGCCTCGGAAGAAGAAGGTATATACATTGCTGAATTTGATTTGGATATGATTCGTAGCTATCGAAAAGAGGAAGTGCATGGTAATGCATTTCGCCATCCAAAGAAATACGGTTTGCTGACTGCCGAAGTGATTAAGGAACCATTTGTCAGAGAATCATATCGAGCATAAATTTGAATATAGACTTGCATTTGGTCGGCGCTTTCCGCAATGTAACTAGCGTATACTCTTTGTTCGGCGTCCAGATGCGTTTCTGTAATCAGATCAGCAATTCCTTGAATAACCGTCGCTTTTTGTCGTACCCATCCTCGAAATGTTGCTTTTTTAAAAAAACCTCTTGACTTTTATCCGTAGTCGGAATAAAATGGCTTTTATCCGATTTCGGATAAAAGGAGGATGATAATGGAAACACCGATTGTATTAGTGCTATCGGCATTTAACCGGGCACATAAGCGGATGAATGTTCTCTACCACAATTATGCCAGGGATGCCGGAATATCTGATGCAGCGTTCTGGCTGATGTATTCTCTGTACGAGAAGGGAGGCCCCTGTACTCAGACAGAATTATGTGAGGTATGGTTTTTTGCACCGCAGACAATTCATTCAGCGCTGAAATCCTTGCAAAAGCAGGGGCTCATTACGCTGGGCTTAGCGCCGAACAGCAGGAAGAATAAACAGTTCTTTTTTACAGAGGCAGGAGAACAGCTTGTAAAGGAGAAAATTGCTCCTCTCGTCCAGGCAGAGGAACACTCCTTTCTGCGTTTGGATGAGCAGGAACGGAATGCACTATTAACAATCACGCAGAAACATATAGATATATTGGAAGAAGAAATTAACAGAATATGATAAGATATCATCGGAGGACGTACTGTCGCAACGGTATTGTCGAGAAGATGTCGAGTGCGCTCGGTTACGAAAACCGGGCGCTTTTTTTGATTCTATAGGAAAGTTCTTCGAACTGCCCTATAGAATCAAAAAGCCCTCCGGGCAGGATCCTTTCTTGTAAAAATACGAATTTGGAGGTAAATTTATGAAACTGATCTTACGTTTTTTAAAGCCGCATTGGAAATTATGTCTTTTTACCATATTGTTCATTATTATAGACGTAATCGGCGCATTGATTATTCCTACCTTTGCAGCAGAGATGTTGAACCAGGGAACAACAGAAGGAGCCGACTTTTCTGTTCTGGTAAACACTTGTGTCAAGATGCTTGGAGCTGCGCTCATTTCAGGGGCAGCAACAATCCTCGGCGCCTATATCTGCTCCGACCTGACATCAAAGGTAGGGGCGGATATGAGAAGCGCCTTATATAAAAAGACCCTTTGTTTAGCCGGCTCTGATTTCCGTTCCTTTGGGACAGCCTCGGTGACAACAAGGACAGTATCTGATATTACGAACATCCAGTTTGCGCTTTTAAGCTGTTTTCAGATGCTGCTTCCTGTCCCGGTGATTTTCATTGTTTCTTTGGCGCTGGCGTTTCATAAGGATTTGCTGATGGGTATGGTGCTGCTTGGAATTTTGCTGATTATTACGATTATTGCCGGCGTTATTATGCGCAGCACCGCACCGATGTTTCGCAAGCTGCAAAAGAAACTTGACAGAATGAGCAAGGTGCTTTTGGAAAATATTACAGGCGTACGGGTTATCCGCGCATTTAATAAGGAAGCAAGTGAAGAGCAGCGGCTGAATGATGAATTTGGAGATTATGCAGCGACTGCCATTAAGGTCAGCAAACGTTTCGCAATCCTTGACAGCATATCGTTTTTTTGCGATCAATGTGTTTGTTATTTTGGTTTATGCATTGAATGGATTCCGTATTACTGCCGGACATTTTCAGATTGGCGATATTACGGCCATTATCGAATATGCAATGCTTTCCCTGTTCTTCCTGATGATGGCGCAGATGGTTATACTTACGCTTCCCCGTGCGCTGGAGTGTTGTAGCCGTATCGGCGAAGTGCTGGATTTTTCACCTACTATTGCTGACAGGACGGGTGAACGGGTAGAAGAAAAGAAGGATTGCAAGGATGTTTTGACTTTTAAGAATGTATCCTTTCGTTTTGCGGATGCGGATGAATATACTCTGAAAAATCTCGAACTTTCCTGTAAAAGAGGCGAAATAACGGCAATTATCGGCGGTACGGGAAGCGGGAAATCTACAGTTGCATCACTTATGATGCGGTTTAACGAGGTGACGGAGGGCGCTTTGCTTCTTGGCGGCGTTGATATTCGGGAAATGCCGCAAAGCCAGCTCCGCGAACACCTTTCCTTTGTACAGCAAAGAGCATGGCTGTTTTCCGGAACAATCGCAGAAAATCTGCGTTATGGAAATCCGGATGCAGACGATAAGCAGCTTTGGCATGCGCTTGAAATTGCGCAGGCAAAGGATTTTGTCGAGGCATTGCCGGATAAGCTGGAATCCTTTGTGGCACAGGGCGGTACAAATTTCTCCGGCGGACAGAAGCAGCGTCTTTCCATTGCCCGCGCCTTGGTAAAGAAGCCGGAGCTTTACATTTTTGACGATAGTTTTTCTGCACTTGATTTCAAAACCGATGCGGCCCTGCGAAAGGCCTTAATACCTGAAACCAAAGAGGCGGCTGTTGTCATCATTGCACAAAGAATCAGCACCATCCTTCATGCAGACAAAATCATTGTCCTGCATGAGGGCGAGCCGGTTGGAATCGGAAAGCATGATGAGCTGCTTGCAAATTGCCCGATTTATAAAGAAATCTACGATTCACAGACGAAGGAGGCAAGCGAAAATGAGTGATAAGAGAAGTATTAATTATGATAAAGAAGTACCGGATCATGCAGGAAAGACAGCAATCCGCCTTTTTGGTCAGTTAAGAAACCAACGGGAACGTTTGATGATTGTAGCGGTCTGTATTGTATTTTATACTGTGCTCAATATTTTTACTCCATATTATAGTGCGGGTGTCATTGATCATCTGCTTGCAGACATTAAAAACTGTGTGAATACAGGAGCGGGGGTTTCGATAGAATGGAATCCGCTTGGCACGAAAATGCTGTCGCTGTCGCTTATGTATCTTTTCGCAAGTGTGTTTTATCATTTTCAGGTGTATTTGATGGCAAGTGTAGCAGAGAAGTTAATTCTAACTTTGCGTAAACAAATCAGCAATAAGTTAAATAAACTTCCCCTCCGCTTTTTTGACGGGAATAAACCCGGTGAAATTCTGATCCGTGTTACAAGCGATCTGGATAAGGTGTCGGAAACCTTGCAAACAGGGCTGTTGAAGCTGCTGACCGCTATCGGAACTCTTGTTGGCGCCATGGCGTTTATGTTCTATTACAGTCCGTTGCTTACGCTGGTATTCCTTGCTTTTACTATCGTGAGCCTTTTGGTTACCAAGGCGGTTGCCAATAAAAATCTGGAATGCGCCGCTGACCGTCAACGGGCGCTTGCTTACCTAACGGGTATTGCGGAAGAGTATTATACAGGAAGGGACGTAATCAGAGCCTATAATCACGAACAGGAAAGTATGGACACGATTAATGCTGCGGTTGATGAGCTCCGTGCGGCAACCCAAAAGACCGACTTTCTGACAAATTGTGTCAACCCGCTGATTCGCCTGCTTTCCCGTTTGTCACAGGCGGCAATTATGCTTCTTGCCTGTCACTGGATGCTGCAGGGAAGAATGTCGATTGGTGTTGTGCAGGCATTCTTCCAGTATATTAACATGGCGGCGGAACCGCTTACCGAGACTTCTTATATGATTAACTCCCTGCAAGCGGCTCTCGCTTCCGCAGAGAGAACCTTCCATTTCCTTGATGCGGCAGAGGAAGTGCCGGATACCTCTTCTCCGGTTGCTTTGGAAGATGTAAAAGGTAAAATCTCCTTTGAGAACGTAAGCTTCGGTTATACACCGGATAAGATTCTCATGAAGAATATCAG
>CALWLO010000183.1 GCA_944381545.1 uncultured Acetatifactor sp.
TTTCGAATGTGATACCTGTGTGTCCTGATGTCATCCCATGTGGTGAAACCAATACCGCCGACAATGATTAACGCCATCACCGCCAAATTGACGCCGGGGTCATCGACGAAGTATGTAAGGGAGGAGTACGGCGTCTTTGTGCCCATTAGGTCAAATCCAGCATTACAGAAGGCAGAAACGGAATGGAACACAGCATACCAGATTCCTTTCCAAAGGCCGAATTCCCTGCAGAAGGACGGGGCCATAATCACTGCGCCCAGCAGCTCAAGGATGATGGAAGTCCTGATGATAAAGCCGGTCAACCGGACAATACCGCCAACCTTGGGGGCGGAAATCGCCTCCTGCATGGTACTGCGCTGTTTTAGGCTGATTTGTTTGCCAGAGATCGCTGAGATCGCCACAGCAACTGTTACGACACCCATACCGCCGATCTGAATCAGTGTAATGATGACAGCCTGTCCGAAGACGGTCCAGTAGGTTGCCGTATCCTGTACGATCAGTCCGGTCACGCAAACAGCAGAAGTTGCAGTAAATAAAGCGTTTGTAAAAACAGCGCCCCTCCCGTCCTGTGTAGCGATGGGAAGCATCAGTAACAGGCTGCCTATCAGAATCACGGCGGCAAAGCCAAGAATGATGATCTGTGAGGAAGACAATCGTTTTCCAAGTCGTCTCATACTATTACCTCCATTGTATTTCTGATTCGATTATTGCATACTATCCATGAAAATTGCATTAGCGTCATTTTTCTGGCATTAAATTGGTATTAAGATTTTTAACGGCAATTATTTGTATCTTTTGGCCGCTGTATAGAGGGGGCAAAGAGCAGGGAGAAAAATACAGGCATAGCTGTTCCCGGCTGTTACGCATTTAATACAATGCAGACTTGTCTTTGCTTTCTATCAATGATAAAATATCTATTAAATGTATTATGAGGAGGATTCATAGCATGACGAAATTATGGGAACTAAAAAGACCGAAAGCGGTGGCAGATGCTGCAGCGGCTCAGAAGGGTTTACATATTGTCCTGGAGATCCTGATTTTTATCGGGGTATTTCTTGTCAGCAGTATTGCACAGATGGCTGTGATGATGCCGGGGCAGTTCATCATAATGTTTACGGATGAGAACTATCTGAATGCAATTGCTTCCGGAGATATGGGCAAGCTCATGGAGGCGTCAATGGAGTTGGCGTCATCTGATGGGATGGTCATACTGATGCTGTTCGCCACTGCAGGGATGATCCTTGTGACGCTGCTTTTCTGTAAGCTGATCCAAAAGAGAAAGATGAATACCGTAGGTTTTCAGAAGCAGGGTATGTGGAAAGAATATCTGACCGGTCTGGGAGTCGGCTTTGGGATCTTTACGGCGGCAGTACTGCTGTGTGTGGTAACAGGCTCTTTGAGACTGGAGGGGTTGTCCGAGACCTTTTCCATCGGTATGTTTGTGTTGTTTCTGCTGGGCTATATGATCCAGGGCATGGCGGAGGAGATACTGTGCAGAGGATATTTCCTGGTGTCTGTGAGCAGACGCTACCCTTTGGCGGTGGGTATTTTTGTCAATGCAGTGCTCTTTGCTGCGCTGCATCTGCTCAATGCCGGGATTTCTGTACTGGCATTTATCAATCTGGTTCTGTTTGGTGTGTTTGCGTCGGTGTACTTTATCAAACGGGGCAATATCTGGGGTGTAGGCGCTCTGCATTCCGTCTGGAATCTGGCCCAGGGCAATATTTATGGCATCCGTGTCAGCGGTATGCAGACCAGCTGTTCCCTCCTGTCCTCTGAGATGATAGCGGGCCGGGAGCTGATAGGCGGCGGCGATTTTGGGCTGGAGGGCGGTCTGGCAGTAACGATCGTACTGGTGGCCGGTACTTTGCTCCTGCTTGCCGCCAGGCAGCAGCGGTATGTGGAGGAAGCGCCGGCAGAACCCCTCTGATATCTCCATCAATACAGATGGACTGTCCTGCAATCTCCTTCGGCGCATAAGTCTCCCCGTAATTGATGCAGGCATAAATGGCCTTGGGATTTTGCGCTGTTATCCGCCAGAACGGATATTTGATGATCCCCGGGGTGTTCGCACCTACCCCCAGCTCCAGGAACAGAATATGCAGATCCTGATAGCGGCGGATGAACTCCTCATTATCGTAGGTCCGGTCGTGGCATGGCCTGGAGCACTGCCAGAGACCGTAATCGCCCTGGGTGTAAAACAGCCGTTTTTTGTCAAAACCGGCAAGCTGAAACTGATGATCCACATTGGAGGTGAGGACAAAATAATTTTTCTCTTTGACCAATTCCAGCAGATCGGTATAGGGCTTGCCCACACTGACGTCATAGCGGTTTATCAGGACGTGACGCGACCACCATGCCCAATATTCCTCCAGAGTGCGGTAAGGATAGAAGCCCCCGGAGTACATATCCCGGATGCCGTATTTCTGATGAAAGTCCGAAAAATATTTCATGAACCGCTCGCCGCTGTAAGACATTCCGGCAGAGGCGGACATTCCTGCTCCTGCGCCGATCAGGATGGCATCGGCGGTTTCTATCTCTCGCTTCAGCCTATCTGTCTGCTCCGAGTAATTGTCGGTAAATGTTAAAATCGAGTGTCTGAAAGACATTGAAGATCACCTCCATTTTGCTGCTGGCCTGTGCTTTATATGCTTTTACGGTCTGCACTGCGATTTCCGCCGCTATATCATGAGGGAAATGAAACTCACCGGTAGAGATGCAGCAGAAAGCGATACTCTGCACACCGTTTTCCTCTGCAAGCCTCCCACCTGTTCACCGGCTCCGGCAAAATTATAAACCGTCTGCAGGAAGACCTTGTCTCCGTCCTCGAAAGAGCGGATGTTATTTACTGTAGTTTTAACCGGCGCAGATGCAAGGTAAGCAACGGAACCGACAAAGGCGTCCCGTCCGGTACCATATGCCAGATTGTGCTGGATATGGGAGGTATGGGAATGGCAGAAATAAATGAAAAAAAGAATTACCGGCCTGTCCGGTGGAAACCACTCTGATGCTCATCGGGGACAAGTGGAAGGTGCTGATCCTTCGGGATCTGCTGACTGGGACAAAGCGTTTTGGAGAATTGAAGCGGTCTGTGGGCAATGTATCGCAGAAGGTTTTGACGGCGCAGCTTCGGGCAATGGAGGAAAGCGGGCTGGTCAACCGTACCGTGTACGCAGAGGTGCCGCCGAGAGTGGAATATGCTCTGACAGAGCTGGGACAGAGTCTTAAGCCGATTTTGGACGCCATGTGGGATTGGGGAGAAGGATATAAGGCCTCATTTTCCTGATGCCGGGCTGCTTTCCTTTTCCATAATAAAATTTGTGAGGAAAATCCCCTGCCTCTCTACCTGTTGTTCTTTGCACACCCTGTAACCTCTTTTTTCAAAAAACGGTCTTGCCGTAATAGAAGCGTGGGTAACGATTTTTCCCTGAACTGCCTGCTCTAACCGATCACAGATAGCAGTAGCGATACCCTTACCCTGGTAATCTTTATGAACATACAAACGATCCAGATATCCTGTTTCATCTATATCGCCAAAGCCTACAATGATCTCATCTTCGGCTGCTCGACGGCAGGGACGGCGTAATGACCTTATTCCGGACGGGAAACGGCCGGATGGCCATCCATACCCTGATTGTATTGCACAATCATGTCGTAATGACCTTATTCTGGACGGGAAACGGCCGGATGGCCATCCATACCCTGATTGTATTGCAATCAGGGTATAATGCTCCTGAAAGGACTGATCCCACTGCTCTAAATCGACTTTTCTCGTTGCCCATGCGTTTAATTGTTCTTTGGTGTAATCCCCGGCATTAACGGTATGAACGGTCTGATAGAACAGATCTGCCAACGCTTTGCAATCGCAGGGCCGGTACTCCCTGATCAATAATGGTCTGTCTTTATTTGCCATGTCCAGTCCCCCCTGAGCGCGCATCATTTATCCGAATGGTTCTGGCTTCTATTGTATGCGGAAAATTAAAGTATTGCAAGCGGGCCGGCGTGATTCAGAATAAAATTGCTATATGGATAGCGGAAGGAGCGATTTTATGGTAAAATGACCTTATTCTAAAAAGGGAACGGCCGAATGGCCATCAGTACCATGATTGTGGAGAAATCATGGTAAAATAAAGCTACAAAGCCGTAGAAGCTTAAGGAGACCGCATATGGAGCAGCATAAGGGAAAAACAATAGTGAAAAAAACCGCCATAGGCAGGATCTTTTATTATGAGAAGAATCGGGCGGCAGCAAAGCAGGTGCAGATTACCGACGTGTCTGGGGAGCTGATCCGGCTGGAGAGAGCGATTGCCCGGACAGCGGAGCAGATGGGACAATTATATATAAAGGCGCTGGGGGAGGTGGGCAGGGAGGAGGCGGAAATCCTGAAGGCCCAACTGTTGATCCTGGAGGATCCCGAGTATATCAGAGAAGTAAGGAGCAGGATAGAGGGTCAGCGAATGGATGCTGCGTATGCCGTGACTTTGACCGGAGAACGGCTGGCAGCATACTTTGCCGGTATGGAGGATGAGACAATAAGCGCCAGAGCGGCGGATATTCGGGATATTACGGAGCGTCTGGCCGATGTGCTCCGGGGCAGCGAAAAAAAGAGCGTAGAGCTGCGTGAGCCGGTAATTCTGATGGCGGAGGATGTCTCTCCCAGTGAAACGCTGCAGATGGATAAAGAAAAGCTGCTGGGATTTATCACCCGGTATGGCTCCGCCAACAGCCATACAGCGATTCTGGCCCGCACAATGAATATTCCGGCGCTGCTTGGAGTGGAGATTCAGCCCTCCTGGAACGGTCACCTGGCGATTGTTGATGGAGATTCGGGAATCCTGACCATTGATCCCGATGAAGAGATGCTGGCGGACGCCGGAAAGCGGCTGAAGTCGGATCAGCGCCGCAAAGAGCTGCTTAAGGCCCTGAAGGGGAAAGAAACCGTAACCAGGGACGGCAGGACGATCCGCCTGTATGCCAGTATCGGCAGCGTT
>CALWLO010000184.1 GCA_944381545.1 uncultured Acetatifactor sp.
CGGCAAACCACTCTCTCCTGCCCAGTCCGCAGATGCCAAAACACAATACCGGGAACAGCCACAGCACACCTCCGATCATCATTTCCGATACTGTCCGTCCCTGATAAACCGTCTCCACCGGAAAATCCTGTAAAAAGGGGAATACACTGCTGATCCGAAAGGGCTGCAGCAGATAAGAAAAAAGCCCCAGTCCGCATCTGCCCCATACCCATCCTCTGTGCGTCATATCATTGGTCGTCAGATTATAATTGGCTCCAAAATCAAAAACAGAACCAAAGCGCAGCGCATTATACCACATGATCCCCGCCGCTACCACCGCAAAAGGCAGGCAAAAAGCCAGGGTCTGCACCTTTCCCGCCTTTGAAAAAAGCTTCCTCTCTATCCAGACCGCCTTCCAAAACAGAATCACACCCATAACCATGACCAGAAGCAGCTGGGGCCTGCATCCGGCTGTCAGAGCGATACAAAGGGATCCCGCCCCCAGCCGCCAGGAAACATATACCCCCTCCCTCTTTGCGGAGATCCAGAGGGCAAGCCCCCAAACGCCGCAGGCGATTCCCGCCAGGATCGGCACCAGGTACAGATCCGGTTTGTACACGGCATAGCCCAGGCCTGAGGCCGCTCCCATTACCGCCGACAGCAGCAGATACAGGATATAGGGAGTCCCGGGAAACCATCTGCGGATCACCTGCCACAAAAAATAAGCGATACCCGCCAGCAGCAGGCAGCCCAGGCAAAAGACGGCGTCTACATTGGGCAGATGGCTGCCCGTCAGCACATACCATGGCAGATACAGCAAAAGCACCGGGACAATCCCAAAATAGACATAATAATGCCCATCATAGTAAGCATGATCCCACTTAAAATCTTCATAGCTCAGCCCGGCTGCCGCCCTTGCAGCCGGATCATAGGGATTGGGGATCCCCTGCAGCCCGGGCGCCTCTCCGATATCCACCCGCCCCTCCAGAAGCGCTTCTGTCAGCCGGTAGTACTGCTGATGATGTTCCATATCATCCGGCCAGGCCAGCGCCCCGGTATTCCACTGCAGCATTCTATGGAAAAACAGCAGCAGAGTCACCAGAAAAGCTGCGGTAAACAGCCATTGGCGCCGCTTTGTCAGATCAGCCTGCACTTTATAACAGGCGCTTTTCGGTCTCAGCAGATACAGGCAGAGTAATCCCGCCGTCATCGCCAGATATCTCTGCCAGGAGAATAAAAAGGGCGCCCTGGCATTCAGCGTCACCGCATCCTGCCGGATACTGCTGCCCTGCAGCCCTCTGATAGTCACCTTTATCCGCTGTACATTACCGCTGAAATGCAGCCGCAGATACTGGCTGCGTACCACATCCCCTCTGACGGTTCGGGCAGGCGCCCGCAGATAGGAGGCGTTGGCCTCATCCACAGCAGCCACCTCAAGCTCTGCCTGCTGCTGCAGCTCCGGCTCCAGCGCAAAGCCCAGATACATGATCGGGACATCCATTCCGGAAAACTCCATCACTGCCTCCGTCTCCGTAATCTCATAACGGCCATTAACGGCAGTAAGCCCATAGAGGCTGCATACCGCATCCTCCACGGGCTCATACCGGCCGGACTCCCAATATTTGTAATTCATCACAAAAATCTCAATGAATAGCATCAGCACACAGAAAAGCGCCGGGACAGCCTTACGGCCTGCCCCGTTTATGCATTTTCTCAGCAGCTCTGCCTTCCTTTTTTCCACCACCATACTCCAAAAGCTCCCAGCGTCAATACGGTAATCAGCTCTGCTGCCCGGAAATACCAAAATCCCTGATACTGCAGCACAACCCGGCTCGTTCCCTCCTGCAGGCAGATCCGTACCACATGATTATTGCCGTCTGCCACCTCCAACTGCTGTCCCTGTCCATCCCTGGCCTCATAGCCGCTGTAATACAGCAGGGGAACCTCCACCCAGTCGCCTGCATGGGCATTCTCCAGCTGCAGGCTGATGTGGGTTCCCCGCTTCTGATACCCGGTCAATTCCGCACTTCCTCCGGTCAGATAACGCCCCGGAGTCAGCTGTCCGGGATCCGTTCCCTGCAGAAAGTATTCATTGTCATATCCCGCCGATGCATACGTGCTTATCGCCCTTCCCAGCTTCAGCGCCGGATCCAGCTCAGTGGTATAGGCCGTACCCCACAGAATAAAGGCCAGGCTGCATACTCCCAGGATTGTGCAGGCTATGACCGCCCGCTCCTGCCTCCTGCGCAGAGCCAGGATCCCCGCTCCTGCCATACAGAAGCAGGGAGAAGCCAGACTTAAGAATCTCCAGGGCATTCTGACAGTCCCGCAGAATGCGTTGATGACCCGGTTCTGCTGCAGCAGCTGCCAGGGAAACAGGGTACTGGCCATGAACAGCAGCGCCAGGCCCAGCCCGGTCATCACCCCATAAAATCTCCGTCTTTCACACTTTTCCTTTTTTGCCAACAGAAAAAATGCCACAGAGATTACCAGGCAGAGCGCTGTTCCCACTCCCAGCGACAGGGACATATTTCCCCGAATCCCATATTCCAGCAGCTGTGAATAACCGAAGCTGGTATTGAAGAGATTGAAAAGCTCTGTGGGGAAAACGGCATTTTGATAAAACTCGGTATTTTCAGGGGTGTGCTTAATCGCCAGATCTGCGCCCAGATAATAGGTCATAAAAGCCGCCAGATACCACAGGTTCAGCCCTACAGTAAGAACTCCCGCCTTCACAAGCCCCATAAGCCTTTGCTTCTGCATCAATTCCCTATGATAGATCACCCCCATCACCAGCAAGGTAATCGCCCCAAAGACCGTGCTGATGATATGGGACTGAAAGATGCCGGTGCATCCCAGAGCCAATACCCACCATTTTCCGGCATCCCCCGCCAGCAGCAGATACAGGCCATACAGCAGCAGGGGGAAAAATACCATAGCCAAAGCCTCGCCCACAGCGGCACGGTAGTACAGATTGATACACCGCCAGGTTGACAGAGTATAGATCACGGAAGCCAGCAGTCCCGCATACCGGGATCCGGTAACACCCTTTGCACAATAATACATGATCCCCGCCGTCATGCCATTTACCGCAAACAAAAAAAGATGATAAGCCATAACCGGGGAGGCTCCCAGGAGCCTGAGCAGCGCCGGAAAATACAGAAACAGCTCCGGATATACACTGGCAGAAATATATCCGTAACCGTTATTATGGGTAGGATGCAGCCTGACAGGGAACTGTCCCTCCAGTAAACCATCCTTAATGCCTTCTATCCGGTACAAATGGAAATTCAGATCATGTCCGAATCCCACCGTCCCGCTGAAAAGAGGATAGCTGGCCAACACCGTCACCCCAAACAGCGTACAGAAGATGACCGCCTCCGCTTTACGCCCTTCCCGGCGGCATAGAATCAGCAGTCCCAATACCAGACCGCCAATCAGCAGACTCAGAAACAGATTATCCCGATAGACGGCGCAGCCGGATGCCCTGCTTACCTCCAGGGCTGACAGACTGCCCCCCTGCTCACCGTACACAATCACATTGCTTTCATCCTGCTCCAGCAAAACGGATATACTTTCCCAGGAATTACCGGCTCCCAGCAGACG
Organism: uncultured Acetatifactor sp.; assembly: GCA_944381545.1. Lineage (GTDB taxonomy): Bacteria > Bacillota > Clostridia > Lachnospirales > Lachnospiraceae > Acetatifactor. Next base: position 3,586 of record CALWLO010000184.1, read on the forward strand.
GCCGTCCGCACTGCGCACCTCCACCCGGCCGGTACCGTAAAAAAGCATCTCATATTCTCCCCTGGGCAGGGTCAAATGAGGCGTATACGTGCAAAATCTCTCCCCCGCCGGCATATTCTCCACCGCCAGGGACATCTGCAGCTTCTGCTGCCCATAGGTATTCATCATCAGCAGCAAAACGATCACCGCTGCCGCAAATATCACAGATCCCAACTCCCTTTTCATCCCTTACGGTTCCTATCCCTTTATCTATGATTCACCACTTCTTTGATCCTGTCCGGATCCGTATTGATAATCAGCTCCCGGGGAAAATCCAACTCTCTCAGCAGTCGATCTGCCTGCGTAAAATCGCCCACTGCAGAACTGAAATGGCTGTCCGTTCCCAGGATCACGCTGACCCCGTAACGCATACAGTTCCGAAGCAGAAGCCTCAGATTCTCATGGGCCCCCTGTCTGACTGACAGCGGATGTAAAGAGGAATTATTCACCTCCAGCGCCACCTGCAGCTCTGCCGCCGCCCTTACCAACTCCTCATAATCCAGCGGATAACGGGAATCATCGGGATGCCCCAATATTTTTACATAGGGATTCTCCATGGCATGTACGGATGCCCGGGTATTTTCCCTGACCGAACCGGGGGGCACAATCAAGGTATGCATGCTGGCAATACAATAATCCATTCGTTCCAAAGTAAAAGCATCCAAATCCAGATGCCCTTCGTAGTCCGTAATATTCGCTTCTACACCGCAGTAGAGCTTCAGATCTCCATACTGTCTGGGTATAACCTGATAATTCCGGAAATACATGGGATCCGGCCCGCCTGCCATGGCCGGGCCGTGTTCACTCAGACCCAGAATCTGAAGTCCCCTCTCCCTTGCTGCGCCAATATTCTCCTGCAGGGTGCTGTATGCATGTCCGCTGGCAAGGGTATGGGTGTGCAGATCCATTACATATGCCGTCATTCTTTCTGCTTCTTCTCCTTTTTATCCGATTTATCCGGTGTACCCGCCTCCTTCTGCTTTCTGGCCAGGTCATCCACCATCTTCTCGATCATCAGCTTCTTCACATAGACATCAAAGCTGAGCAGACAGATAAAGGAGAATTTCTGCAGAAATTCCAGATCCTCCGCAGGAGCCCCCTGAAAGGTCTGCTGGGCTTTCATATAATTACGCCGCACATCCTCCTTCAACAGTTCCACCTCTTCCTGCTCCATACTGAAAACTTCCCGATAAACGGCCTCCAGGTCAACCCCTCCCTCCTTGCCGAAGTATTTGTCCGTAATGGGTTTTAACAACACCTGGATATCATTAATGGACAT
>CALWLO010000185.1 GCA_944381545.1 uncultured Acetatifactor sp.
ATCAGAAAAGAACGCAGATGAAAAGGAGCAGGAGGCAAATTATTTTGCAGCCTGTCTGCTGATGCCTGTGGATATGGTAGATAAATTCCTTGATCTGGAAATTATGGATTTTGAAAAAAACAGATTATCAGCAATGGATATTGCAAGGATGATGTCTGAATTTGGCGTCAGCTTTGATATGGTGCTCAACAGACTGGAAAGTCTTGGAAAAATAAACAGCGATGAAAAATTGAGGCTGGATAATGAAAAAAACCAGATTCGTGTTGGAAATCTTTTGCGGAGTGTGGGAGGAAACAGCCGGTTGAATGAGCCAAGTGAAGAGATCAGTATTCCACATGAATATATAGAATATGTGATCTATAACTATAACCGTAACGCTGTCCCGTTGGAGACTCTCAAGAGGGCGTTGAAATATTATCAGCTTATTGAAGATGATGTAAGTGACAGAATTACTGTCAGACCACAGGATGAGGAGGAGCTGGATGATCTGATTGGGGGATTGGAAGATTGAGAGCCTCGCTGGACACAAATGTGATAATCCATCTTTACCGGGCTGATTTACAGAATATGCTGTTTGATTTTTTTGAAGATGGCGTATTTATATATGAACAGATCAGAAATATTGAACTTGAGAATCATGGAAGGGATATCCTGAAAAAGGTTGATGTCGATATTGCCTGTGGGAAAATAGAAATATATACGGATGAAAGATTAAAAAAGCAGTCTGTATTCAAAATATTCCAGATCAATGTGAAAGAAAATCGAAATTTATATGGAAAAGGCGATTTGGGAGAGGTGTATGCGATTTCACTAGCACAGACGATAGGTGCATATGCACTGGTTACAGATGATACGAAACAGGGAGGGCCGTACATGTCTTTGTTGCAGCTCGATTATGATATTATGCCCTTTACTTTTTCTGATATTTTAATTTTAAGGTATTTATTGGGAAATGCTGATGAGTTTCAGACGATGGAAGATTTTGAACGGATAAACAGATTGTCCGATTTGAACTGGTCTTTTAAGAGTCAGATCATCAAGTTTATAAAACGATTTTGGAAAGAACCCTATAAAAAAAAAGAGAAGCAGTGGATTGACAGCATTGTGAGAGACAATAATATCAGAATTAAGAGCAAATTTACTGTATTAAGCAGATTACTGTAAACGTGGAAATCCCGAAAAATAATCAGAAGGAGGTATCATTCATGTATCAGATTTCCAACTTTACCGACAATGACGACATCCGCACGCTGGCCTCGCTTGGGGCGTTTACCGTGGTGGAATATGAGCGGGATCTGAGCGTTTCGCCCGCCAGCGCGCAGGCGGCCTGGTTCTGCAATGCCATGAATGTGAGAAAACGGCAGGTGATCTGCGACCTGTCCAAATCCCATGTCACTGTGCAGGCAGGAGCCATGCAGTGGACCGTGGGAAACGTGAATGCCACGACAGGAATCAAGGGAGTAGGAGACCTGTTTGGCAAAGCGGTACGCGGCAAGGTGACCGGAGAATCTGCCATTAAGCCGGAATATACCGGAGATGGGATTCTGGTGCTGGAGCCCACGTACCGTCACATTATTCTTGTGGATTTAAAGGACTGGAACGGCAGCATTGTCCTTGACGACGGCCTCTTCCTTGCCTGCGAATCCACGCTGAAGCAGAAGGCAGTCATGCGTTCCAATCTTTCCTCTGCCGTCGCGGGAGGGGAAGGGCTGTTTAATCTTGGCGTTACCGGCAATGGCGTTCTGTGTCTGGAATCCGCCTCCCCGCGCGAAGAGCTGATTGAGATTACGCTTCAGAATGATGTCCTGAAAATTGATGGAAACATGGCTGTCGCCTGGAGCGGCACGCTGGATTTCACCGTAGAACGTTCCGGCAAATCCCTGATCGGATCGGCGGCGTCCGGCGAGGGGCTGGTCAACGTTTACCGCGGAACCGGAAAGGTTCTTCTTGCGCCGGTATCCCGTGGTGTGGGCTGATTGATCCCGGCTTTCAAAACCGCATACCTGCTGCCTCTGGCGGCACCACCTGGCAGGGAATCAGAATGACAGGCTTCTTTCAGGATGATAGTCTCCGCTGCTCTGGCCGTATGGAATATATGGCGGCAATCGTTGGAATTTTTCTGACACGGAAAAAGTAAGGCCCTGTCTAATGGAGGTATTGCAATGAAGATAGAAATCGGAAAAGATTTTCCGCAGTATTTCAGACCATCATATCTGGAAGAATTTGAACTGTTTTCACACTTTGAAGTGACTGCGGGAATCCCAACAGTTCTGTTTGCGATTACCACATGGAAAGAAAACGGGAAACCGAATGTCTGTTTTCATTCCTGGAGCTGTTTTCACGGGGATAAAACAGCTTTTTTCGCCGTGATGGGAAATCTGTACCAGCACACTCATACCTGCGCCAATATCAAAAGAGAAAAATGTTTTTGCATCAATTTTCTCCCCATAAGCTGCTATGACAGGCTGGTAGATACAATCAGGCATAACGATATGGAAACAGACGAATTTGCGGCAGGTCATTTCACCCTTTCCAATGCGAAAACCATTCACGCACCGGTCATCCGGGAGGCCTTTATCAATATGGAATGCACCCTGAAGGAAATGCAGGATTTAAGCGGCGCGGGAATAACGGTTATGGTCACAGGCCGGGTGCAGCACATTTCTGTGGAAGAAAAATATGCGCAGGGCTATGAACAGCGGTATGGGAAAGAGGGCTTTATGATGTTAATTCCGGCGCCGCAGGACCTTGTTACCGGGGAACCAAATCAGTCTGCGATTGCTACTGTAAATATCGAGAAATACGATTGAAAATTCCAGATATAAGGAAGTCAGCCATAGATTTATGTTTGCATAAAAGATAAGAGGGGATCTGACACACTGTACAAAACTGTGTCAGGTCCCCTTATTACGCCTATATCATCCAGATCGGGACGATATAGTTATCTCTGTTTACGGCTGACAGCGCAGGACGCATACAGAGAAGAGCGCCCGTCCCCCTTGGAACACTGCCTTTATTGAGAATGTCAAATGCTCCGATCAGCTCATTGCCCGGATTAACGGAGCGCTTAACCTCCAGAGGGTGCAGCAGGCCGTCACTTTCAAGAATCATATCGATTTCATGCATCTCTTTATCCCGATAGTACCACAGAAGACATTCCTTGGCGTCATTATGATAGGTCTTCAAAAGCTCGGACACCACATAGTTTTCAAGAATTGCACCGTTTATGGCCCCATTTGCCAAAATGTCGGGTGAGCTGTATTTTGTAAGCCAGGCAACAAGTCCTGTATCAAAAAAATACAGCTTGGGAGTTTTTACAGTGCGTTTCAGAAGGTTATTGGAATAGGGACGGAGATAAAAAACAATATCCGATTTTTCCAAAACCTGCAGCCAGCGCCTTGCGGTATCGTCAGATACTCCCACATCCTGAGCAATATCATGAATGTTCAGTAATTGTCCAATGCGGCAGGCCGCCGCGCGGATAAAATCACGAAAGATCAGTTTATCGGTTAAATGGATGAGTTCACTGACATCTCTTTCAATATAGGTTTGAAGGTAACTGCTGTAGAAAACATCCCGGTCGGAAAAGCGGCCGCTGATAAGTCCCGGCATGGAGCCATTCCAGATACGCTGATAGATTTCCTGCAGGTCTGCGGGGGCGTGCGTTTTTGCCCTTTCCTTCAGAGCGTTCAGATCAATGGAAAAAGGCGAAGTATGTCCGCTGCCATAGATTTCATGCTGTGACAAAGACGGCATGTGAAGCAGAGCCACTCTTCCGGCCAGTGATTCCTGCGCCAGCTCCATCATGCGGAATGCCTGGGAACCTGTCAGCCAGAAGCTTCCGGGTTTGGCGCCATTGTCGATTTCGATTTTAATGTATGAAAAAAGCTGCGGAGCATACTGAATTTCGTCTATAAGAATCGGACGGTCGTGCAGCTGAAGGAAGAGCGCAGGATCCTTCCTGGCCAGGGCCCGTTCTTCGAGATCGTCGAGTGTGACATAGGTTCTGTCCTTTTGCATTAACTGGCGTAAAACAGTAGTTTTCCCCACCTGTCTTGGACCGGTGATAAGAATGGCTGAATATTCCTTTGACAACGATACTATTTTGGACTCCAGATCCCTTTTCATGTATGTCATATCCAAACCTCCCGACTAAAATACGATACAATCTTATTATAGCCAATAAGGAAAAAGGAATCAAGATTATAATGCAATTGAATCCATCTTTCAGTCTGACTCATTTTGCTTCAAATCCGCACATTTTCCGCAGTTGGCTGTTGCGGCGCAGTTCACGCAGTAGTTCTTCTGTTGTGTGATGCTCGAACAGGAAACTGGCAATGAAGGAATTCCACATGGCTTCGCAGAGCCAGTCGTTCCTTCCTTTCTCCAGGATCCTGTAAAGCTTTCTGACCAGTTCCCCATCTGGCAGTGCAGAAAGACCTTTTTACTCCGTTCTCTATGGCTATGTACTTCGTTTTCTACATTTCGTTCATGCTTAAATTTTATTTTAGAATGGCTTCGGAAAATCCGGGGTTCTTTTGGCTTGACAAATCCTATACTATTGGCAAGTAGGTTGATATATCGGAAAAGGGACAATAAGAAAAGTTAAAGAAAATTAGAGAAAATTGTTTGATAGGAAAAATGTAAAGTATTGATTTTTTCTGTATATATCCTTATGATTTATAATGTAGCGAAAGAAGGCCGTAAAAAGGAGAGGAGGATTTTAACAAAAAGTTTGTTAAAATTAAAAGAAATGATGTTGATTGAGCCTGTAAACGCAATTTCCTCATGGGAGAGTTATGAATATCAAGGGCATATAGCTTTGTACATTGCTTTAAAAAATATATATGATT
>CALWLO010000186.1 GCA_944381545.1 uncultured Acetatifactor sp.
CATCAGCCCGTCGTCCTTTCTATGTCAATGACACTTTCAATATTGCGTATTTTATCAATGATCTGGTTCAGCTCTTCCCTGCCCGAGATCTCAAAGGAGGTCTGCAGTGTTGCCAGACCTTGCTTGCTGGTCTTGGTATTCATGGACAGAATATCTATATTTTTCTCTGTTAATGCCTTGGAAATATCCGCCAGCAGGCCGTTCCGGTTATTGGCAAAGATCCGGATCTCCGCCAGATACTTGCCTTCCTCCCCGCCTTCACCCTCACCGGTCTGCCACTCCGCATCAATCAGCCTGGCCCGCTCCATCTCCGGCAGGCTCAGCATATTGACGCAGTCCGTTCGGTGAATGGAGATTCCCCGGCCTCTGGTCACAAAGCCCACGATCTCATCTCCGGGCACAGGAGAACAGCATTTGGAAAAACGTACCGACAGATCCGCAATCCCTTTTACCACAATACCGCTCTTCGAACGGCTGCTGCTGGGCCGCATCATCACCGCCCCGTTTTCTGCGATGGTCTTCAGAACCTCCTCGTTGGTCATCTCCTTCTTATGATCCCTGTCGTAGAGCTCCAGCATCTTATTGATGATCTGGCCCTCCTTCAGGGCGCCGTGACCGATGGCCGCCAGCACGGAATCCCAATCGTGGAAGCCGTACTTGCGCATGATGGCTTCCATATATTCATTCTTCATCAGGTCAGGCATATTAATGCCCTTAGCCTTGCAGTAGCTGCTCAGCAGATCCTTGCCCCTGATAATATTATCTTCTTTCAGTTCGTTTTTGAACCATTTGTTGATCTTATTCTTGGCCTGGGTGCTCTTGACCACATTCAGCCAGTCGCGGCTGGGGCCTTTGGAGTTCTGAGAAGTAATAATCTCAATCCGGTCGCCGTTCTTGATCACGTAATCAATGGTCACCAGCTTGCCGTTGACTCTTGCGCCCACCATCTTATTGCCCACCGCAGAATGGATGCTGTAAGCAAAATCTATGGGGGTGGAGCCTGCGGGCAGATTCTTTACCTCGCCGGTGGGGGTAAAGCAGTACACATTGTCAGAGAACAGATCCAGATCGCTTTTCAGCAGATTCATAAATTCCCGGTTATCGGACATGTCCCGCTGCCACTCCAGGATCTGCCGCAGCCATACCAGCTTCTCCTCCTCCTGGGCTTCCACATGCTTGCCGTCAGAGGCCTCCTTATATTTCCAGTGCGCTGCAATACCGTATTCCGCCGCCTTATGCATCTCAAAGGTACGGATCTGCACCTCGAAGGGCTGCCCGTTGGTGCCGATCAGCGTAGTATGCAAGGACTGATACATATTGGCCTTGGGCATAGCGATATAGTCCTTGAACCGTCCCGGAATGGGCTTATACATCTCATGGATCACCCCCAGAGCCGCATAGCAGTCCTTTACAGACTCCACAATAATGCGCACGGCAAACAGATCATAGATCTGATCCAGAGTCTTGTTTTGGTTCTTCATTTTTTTATAGATACTGAAAAAATGCTTTACCCGGCCGTCCACCTTGGCCCGGATACCCGCATTCTCCACATAGCCTCTGACTTCATCCACAATACTCTGGATATATTTCTCCCGGACGCTTTTGCGCACCGCAATCTTATCCACCAAATCATAGTAGACCTCCGGCTCCAGATATTTCATGGACAGATCATCCAGCTCTATCTTGATCTTGGAGATACCCAGTCTCTGGGCAATGGGGGAATAGATTTCCCGGGTCTCTCTGGCAATCCGAATCTGGCTCTCCGGCTTCTGATATTTCAGGGTGCGCATATTGTGCAGACGGTCGGCCAGCTTGATCATGATTACCCGGATATCCTTGGCCATAGCCAGGAACATCTTGCGCAGATTCTCCGCCTGCATCTCCAGCTTGGTATCCGTGGGATCCCCAGTACCTGAGAGGGGTATTTTTTCCAGCTTGGTCACACCGTCCACCAGCAGGGCCACATCTTCCCCAAACTCCCGGATCAGATCCTCCTCCGTCATGACCGTATCCTCTACTACATCATGCAGAATCCCCGCCACAATGGTCTCCTTATCCAGCTCCAGCTCCGCCAGGATAATCGCCACATCCAGCGGATGGATGATATAGGGTTCACCGGACCTGCGGCACTGATCCTTATGGGCCTGGCTGGCAACCTTGTAAGCCTTTTCAATCATGGAAATATCATCGCTGGGATGATATTTTTTGACGCAGGAAATCAGATCCTGATATAATTGCTCAGGAGATGTAAATTCTGTCATTTCGCCCAGTCTGGCATCATCAAATATCACATCTTTTTCTTCTTTCATAACGCCTATATGCCTTTCTGTAACCCTCTTGCTCCACAGGTCCCCGCTGCCTGTTATGTACCTCCTATTTCCCTGAGTAGGTGATCGCCGCCTCCAGTCCCTTCAAGCCCGCCAGCTCGATCAGTACCACGACGCCCACTACCACGCCCCCAAGACTTTCGATCAGTTTGATCATAGCCTCAGTGGTGCCGCCGGTGGCGATCAGGTCATCCACAATCAGCACCTTCTGTCCCGGCTTTATGCTGTCCTTATGCATTTCAATGGTCGCCTGGCCATATTCCAGATCATAGCTTTTCTCCACTGTTTCACAGGGAAGCTTACCCTTTTTGCGAATCAGCACAAAGGGCTTATGGTTATTATAAGCAATCGGCGTACCGAAGATAAAGCCCCTGGACTCCGGCCCCGCTACCACATCATAATCCAGATCGCTGACCTTCTCCTGCATGGTATTGATGGCCAGCTGCAGTCCATCCGCATCCTGCAGCACACTGGTCACATCCCTGAAAATAATTCCTTTCTCCGGAAAATCCGGAATACTTCTCACATACTCTTCCAACGCCTTCATTTCGTCCCCTCCAAATCTCTTATGTTCTCTTTCCTAAAAGGCCTTTTTCTAATAATTGTACTCATTATAGTATTATTTGTGCGGAAAGTCAAAATAATCTTTTATATTCGCTTCTCCAAATACATTTTATGTAACGATATGTCCTTTTTCTTCTGGTTCTCCTTCTGATTTTTGCCCTTGGCCGTCTTTTTCCGTTTTTCAGCTCAGATAGTTCGGGGAGAAGAAAAGAGCCTTCCGGATAGCGAAGCTGGGGATCCTGCTGCAGACAGCGGTTCAGCAGCTGCATAAATCCTCCTCCCAGCCCGGCATGTCTGCGGCAATACTCCGCAGTGTCATAGGGCGGCTTTCCCGGATCCTGCCCCGTCAGCAGGAAGGACAAAAGCTTCCCCATCCCATAGATATCACAGGCCGGCGTGATCCGTGCTCCGTTCCAGAACTGCTCCGGCGCACCATAGCCATAGGTTCCCGCCGCTGCAAAGTCCTCCCCCGCCTCCTGTGGACATACCGCCGCTCCCAGATCTACCAATCTCGCCCTGCCCTGAGGCGTAATGATGACATTAGAAGCCTTAAGATCCCGATAGACACACGCCGGCTCACAGCCGTGCAGATAGGCCAGCCCTTCTGCCACATCCAGCCCGATCCCCGCTGCCATCTGCTCCGGCATTCCCGCCGGATACTGCTCCATCAGCTGCTGCAGGCTCATTCCCGGAATATATTCCATGACCAAAAAAGCCCCCTGCCTCTCTCTTCCCATGTCGATCCACCGGGGAAAACAGGGGTGGTTCAGCCGTCGTAATATCTTAGTCTCCTGATCAATCAGCTCGGAATAAACACTGTATTTCAGGGCAAATACCTCGCTATCCCACGCCCTTTGTACCCGATATACCCGGGCCGTGGCTCCTATACCCAGCAGTCCCCGCAGCTGATATCCCCCTATTTCGTTTTCCCTATCCGGATCCGCAAATTCTTCCCTTTCCATTCTCTGCTCCTTCCTCCTCTTTTCACACCATCTGCAGATAGATCCCGCCCACTGCATCGCTGCAGCCCCGGCTTCTGCCCTCTTGATACAATTCCTTCAGCCGCTTGCCGATGCGCTGCTCCTGCCATTCCCCTCCCCCGTGCAGAATCTGGCACACCTCCTCCGGTGCCAGCAGCTTCGTCAGCCCCGGAGTGTGCAGCAGCAATCCCGCACCTCTCTGGATCCTGCCTGACAGGGGTACGGACAGCGCCTTCAGCTGCGGACGGTTGTAACGGTAATTGACCAACTGCACCATTACTTTCCCCCGACCGAACAGAAAAAACTGACTGTCCGCCAAAAGCAGTCCTCCATATTCCGGATTTTCCCCGGGAAGCTCCGTCCGCTGCCGGGAAGCCAATTCGCTGCAGATAGAGCTAAGCTCCGGCTCCAGCAGTGACCCCAGCGGCGGCAGCTTCCGCTTCTCACAGGCCGGCAGGCAGATGCTGTGAAACCATTCCACCAGCCGCTCCGTCATGTAGCCTCCCTGTGCCTCCTCCTGACAGGCGCAGACACAGAACAGACCGATCTCCCGTCCCTGTACTTTTACCTGCTGCAGCGCAAGAGATACCGGATTGATTCCGCCGTCTGCCGCTCTTTCCCATATGTAATTCGATACAATACCCATTTTCATCCCCCATGCAGTACCGAAAGCCGCACTTACGGTACTGCTCAAATCGTGTGCGTAAATATTGTCTGTTACTAAATATTCCGTTCTGTCATTATCCTGTGAAATACCGGGAGAATCCCCAAAAAATTTCGAAAAAGCCCTGTTTCCTGCCAGGCAGGGCTGATGTCCTGCCGGCAAGAAAGCTAAAAACTTATTTTACATGAAAATATTGCGCAGATCATTAAAGAATACAATTACCATGAGAATCATAAAG
>CALWLO010000187.1 GCA_944381545.1 uncultured Acetatifactor sp.
TATCAGCCGGCGGCGATCATCAGCATGTTTACGGATGAAGAGGAGCAGCGCCGGGTAGCGGAGCTGTTCAGCGCCAATCTGCCCCAGCTCAATACCCGGCAGGAGCGGGAGAAGGCTCTCCATGATATTTTATATGCAGTGAAAAAGAACAGCTACGAGCAGCTCAAGGATCAGCTGGGATCCGATGTGAGTGCGCTCAATAAGGTGATACAGGGCAAGAAAGCACTGGAAGAACTGGCCAAAACGCATATTTCACTGGAATGAAGTCAATACTAGTACCCACTGGTATACAATAACAGGAAGGATGGAACCATAGAGATGGATGAAAACACACAGGCACGTTTTGAGGAGAAGATAAAGGGTCTCTTAGCGATGGCCAAGAAAAAGAAGAATGTATTAGAGTATCAGGAAATCAATGATTTTTTCTCTGACATGACATTGGAGGAAGAGCAGTTTGACAGGATCCTGGAGACTCTGGAACAAAATAATGTGGATGTACTGCGCATCACTGAGGATGATGATGTGGATGATGAGGAGATCCTGCTGTCCGATGAGGAAGATCTGGACGTGGAGAACCTGGATCTGTCGATTCCTGACGGTATCAGCATTGAGGATCCGGTTCGCATGTATCTGAAAGAGATCGGCAAGGTTCCCCTGCTGTCTGCGGAGGAAGAGATCGAGCTGGCGAAAAAGATGGAGCTGGGGGATCAGGAGGCAAGAAAGCGCCTGGCGGAGGCCAACCTTCGTCTGGTAGTCAGTATTGCCAAGCGGTATGTGGGACGGGGGATGCTTTTCCTGGATCTGATTCAGGAGGGTAACCTGGGCCTGATTAAGGCTGTAGAAAAGTTTGATTACCGTAAGGGATATAAATTCTCCACTTATGCTACCTGGTGGATCCGCCAGGCCATCACCAGGGCGATTGCAGATCAAGCCAGAACCATCCGTATTCCGGTTCATATGGTGGAAACGATCAATAAGCTGATCCGTGTCAGCCGTCAGCTGCTTCAGGAGCTGGGACGCGAGCCCTCTCCGGAGGAGATAGCCGAGGAGATGAATATGCCGGTGGATCGCGTGCGGGAGATCCTGAAGATCAGTCAGGAGCCGGTATCCTTAGAGACCCCTATCGGTGAGGAGGAGGACAGCCATTTGGGTGACTTTATTCAGGATGACAATGTACCTGTGCCGGCAGACGCAGCGGCATTCACCCTGTTAAAGGAGCAGCTGGTGGAGGTGTTGGGCACACTCACAGAAAGGGAGCAGAAGGTACTTCGTCTGCGCTTTGGACTGGATGACGGGCGGGCACGCACCCTGGAAGAGGTAGGAAAGGAATTTAATGTAACCCGTGAAAGGATCCGTCAGATTGAGGCCAAGGCGCTGCGCAAACTGCGTCACCCCAGCCGAAGCCGCAAGCTGAAGGATTATCTGGATTGATGGGCTGCATTACATTTTTGTCTGCCCGCATGAAAGCTTTGACTGAGATGGTTACCCCAGGCAGCCGGGTCTGTGATGTGGGCTGCGACCACGGTTTTGTGTCTGTTTATCTGGTGCAGCAGGGGATCAGCCCCCGGGTGCTGGCCATGGATGTGCGGCAGGGTCCCTTATCCCGTGCGCAGGAGCATATCCGGCAGCAAGGACTTGAAGCATACATAGAAACCAGGCTCTCAGACGGCATGGCAGCCCTGGAGATGGGAGAGGCGGATACCCTGATTTGTGCAGGTATGGGCGGCAGGCTGATGCAGCGGATCCTGGAGGAAGGCAGGGAGAAGGCATGGGCGCTGCAGGAGCTGATCCTGCAGCCTCAGTCAGAGCTGCCGGCTTTCCGGGCTTTTCTGCGGCGGGAAGGCTATGTGACAGTGGCGGAGAATATGATATATGAGGAGGGGAAATATTATCCCATGATGAAGGTGGTTCCCGGAAAAAGCCGGTCAGAGGAGAAAGGGGGAGGAACCGGCAGCGCTCAGGGGAATTGGGAGCGGGAGATCCCCGGCAGTCAGAAGCTGCAGCTGTGGGATCATTTTGGGTATCTTCTGCTGGCGCAGCGTCATCCGGTACTGAAGCAGTATCTTCTGGTCTGTCGGGAAAATAACCGGCAGATTCTGGAACGGCTCATAAAAAATGCTGCGGACAGCAGCAGGACGCAGGTGCGTATGAGCGCTTTAAAGGAGGAGAAGAGGCTGATTGATTTGGCCCTGGAGCAGTATGGGATTTCCTCGGGGGATGTTTGAGAACTTATCTTATGCGGAATGCGAACGGAAGGGAGAAGCGGGCATGAAAATAGAGGTATTAGGACAGGTGCGGGAATATCCCCAGGGGATTTCCTATGAAAAAATTGCAGCAGAGTATCAGGAGCAGTTTGGGGGACTGATTGCCCTGGCCAATGTGGACGGTAAGATCCGGGAGCTTTTTAAACATGCGAATCGGGACTGTAAGCTGGATTTTTTCACTTTGAAGGATGTGGTGGGACATAAAACCTATGTGCGCTCTGCCACCATGCTCTGTCTGAAGGCGATCAGTGACACCATGGGAAAAGAGGCTGTAGCGGCCTGCCGCGTGGAATTTGCTGTAGGAAACGGTTCCTATATCAGCTCCGGCAAAAGGATTCCGGCTACGAAGAAAAACGCAGAATGGATTAAGGCACGAATGGAGGAGCTCCAGGCCATGGCGATGCCCTTTCATAAGAAGTCTTTCCCGCTGGATGAGGCCCTGGAGCTGTTTCAGGAGCAGGGAATGACGGATAAGACGGAGCTGTTTCGCTATCGCCGGAGTTCCTTTGTCAATATTTATGAGATGGATGGATACTATGACTATTATTTCGGCTATATGCTGCCTAATGCGGGCTATGTAAAGTGGTATGATCTGATCGCCTATGAGGATGGTTTTATGCTGATACTGCCGCAGCAGAAAAGCCCGACGGAGGTAAAGCCGTTTGTGGAGAAAAGAAAATTATTTGAGACCCTGCAGGCATCTGCAAAATGGGGACATGCCATCGGCATTGAGACAGTAGGCGAGCTGAACGACCAGATCTGCAGCGGGTCCATCAGCGATATGATTTTGGTGCAGGAGGCGGAGCAGGAGCGGAAGATCGGCGAGATCGCCAAGATGATTGCAGACCGCAGGAACGTGAAATTTATTATGATTGCGGGTCCTTCTTCCTCCGGGAAAACAAGCTTTTCCCACAGGCTGTCCATTCAGCTGCGGACGCTGGGGAGGATCCCCCATCCGATTGCGCTGGATGATTATTTTGTCAACCGGGAGTATACCCCGAGGGATGAGAACGGAGAATATAATTTTGAATGCTTGGAGGCTATTGATGTAAAGCAGTTCAATGATGACATGATAAAGCTGCTGGACGGGGAGAGGGTGGAGATGCCTCGTTTTAACTTCAAGACCGGCCGCCGGGAATATCATGGCGACTATATGCAGCTGGGAAAAGAAGATATTCTGGTGATTGAGGGAATCCATGGACTGAATCCCCGGATGAGCTATGCGCTGCCGGAGAAAAGCAAGTTTAAGATCTATATCAGCGCACTGACCAATATCAATGTGGACGCCCACAACAGGATCCCCACCACGGACGGCAGGCTGCTGCGCAGAATGGTGCGGGATGCCAGAACCAGAGGAACCTGCGCCCAGCGTACCATACAGATGTGGCCATCCGTGCGCAGGGGAGAAGAGGAGAATATCTTCCCCTTCCAGGAGGAGGCAGATGTGATGTTTAACTCTGCAACTGTCTATGAACTGGCAGCGCTGAAGCAGTATGCGGAGCCTTTGCTGTTTCACATTGGGAAGGATCAGCCGGAGTATTATGAGGCCAAGAGACTGCTGAAGTTCCTGGGCTATTTCCTGGGCATCAGCAGCGAGGAGCTGCCCAAGAACTCTATTTGCAGGGAGTTCGTGGGAGGAAGCTGCTTCAGGGTATAGAAGGAGTTGATAAATTCCTCAATTTGTGTTAAGATCAAAAACGGTAAGTAGAACAGGCGATCGCAGCCACGCAAGTGGGTGAGGAAAGTCCGGGCTTCACAGGGCAGGATGCCGGATAACGTCCGGTGGAGGCGACTCCAAGGAAAGTGCAACAGAAATGAACCGCCTTCTTCTGGAAGGTAAGGGTGGAAGGGCAGTGTAAGAGACTACCGCCTCTCTGGTAACAGAGAGGGCACATGTAAACCCCATCCGAAGCAAGACCGGAAAAAGACAATGTGGCGGCCCGTCACGTCTTAGGTTGGTTGCTCGAGCCCATCGGCGACGATGGGCCTGGATAGATGATCACTCAACGACATAACCCGGCTTATCGTTTTGCTTGCATTTTATGATATATACAGAACGAAAAAAGCGGCAGACTGCCGCTTTTTTGTATGCCCTTATGTAGCTGTTATTTCCCGCTTTTTTTCTTACGGCGCATGGGACCGTCGTATTTCTCTTCGCAGTATTTGCAGCGGTAGATCTCTTTTTCCGGATCAGTCAGCACGAAGACATGATCCAGCTGCTGCTCGATGGAAGTGATGCATCTGGGATTCTTGCACCGGATCACATTGGTGATGCGGGAAGGCAGGTGCAGACTCTTCTTTGCAACTACAGTAGAATCCTTGATGATATTTACGGTAATGTTGTGGTCGATGAATCCAAGGATGTCAAGATCCATAAAATCAATGGGACATTCGATCTTCATGATATCTTTTTTTCCCATCTTGCTGCTTTTTGCGTTTTTGATGATAGCTACGCAGCAGTCCAGTTTATCCAGGTGCAGATATTTATAAATATCCATGCTTCTTCC
>CALWLO010000188.1 GCA_944381545.1 uncultured Acetatifactor sp.
GACAGCCGCTTTTTCTGACGGAAGCAGTTCCGAAAAAGATCTCTGGATCATATTAGTTTCAATTACATAGACAATCGCGTCTTCATCTGACAGGTTCTCTTTCACAATGGCAGGGATTTTATCAATCCCCGCCAACATCGCAGCCCTCTGCCGGTTATGGCCGGAGAGCATCTCATACCCGTCTTCCTGTTTCCGAACAATCACCGGGTTCAAAACACCATGCTCCCGAATGCTCTGGACCATGTCTTCCAGCCGCGCTCCTTCATACATCCGAAAAGGATGGCCATGAAACGGCTTGACCGCATCCAGCGGCAGGTACTGGAGACCGTTTCCGAACTCCGTCTTTGCTTCATCTGCCGTCATCATATCTACAGCATCAAATATTTTTCTTTTCGGTGCGTTAGCTTTCATATGCGATCACCTCCTCTGCCAGCTGCTCATAAGCTCTGCACACCTTACTCTCCGGTGCATACTCGATCAGCGGCTCGCTATAATAAACAGATTCCCCAACCTTCACCGTGTTCGGAATCTTACTGCCGAAGATACGAATCTGTCCCTGGAAGGTTTCCGCCACCTGCTCCGTGATTGTCTTACACAGGATTGTCCTGGCATCGCACATCGTAAGCAGGATTCCTGCTACCTCTAATTTCGCGTTAAGACGGCTCTTAATCTTCTTCACTGTTTTAAGGAAATCCTGCAGTCCCATCATCGCCAGCAGCTGCGGATTCACGGTTACAATTACCTCATCCGCCGCTGCCATAGCATTTATATTCAGCACCCCCAAAGACGGACAAGTATCAATCAGGATATAATCATAATCATTTTTCAGCGGTTTTAAAACCGCTGCCAGCATCCTCTCTGATCCCATCTCCAGTCTCAGTTTCGCCTCTGCCGCAGAAAGACCGATGGATGACGGGATAAAATATACGCCTTTTCTTTCCCGGATATAAGTATCCTGTTCTGGAAATTCTTCATCCTCAATCGCAGCAAGCAGCAGATCTCCGATCGTCACATCAGCATCTTCCGCCCCAAAGCAGGTGGTCAGATTGGCCTGTGGATCAAAATCCACAGCCAGTACCTTCTTGCCGCATTTCCGCAGGGAGTATGCCAGGTTGAACGCAGTCACAGATTTACCGACACCGCCCTTCATTGCTCCAATCATAATGATTTTTCCCATTCTTTCACGCCTCCTTTTTCTCATCATCGCCATACTGCTTCATTCTTTCTGCTACGAACTGGGCATGCAGCTTTTTCTTTTCTGATGCCAATCTCTTCTGCAAAAGCTTTGTCTCCTTCTCGATAAATGACTCCTCTGCCTCCTTCAGCGCCGTCCATTCCGCATCAGGAGTAATAACAATCCTGCCGTTCTCACAGCTGACAGAAATATATCCGCCGATATCAAACCCCAACTCCCTCAGCCACTGCCCTTTCAGCACGATTGCTGGCGTTGCTTTATAGTTGTAACCGCTTGTTTCATGAATCTTCATATTTCTGTATGCCTTACTTTTCTTCATCAAATTTCCTCCATTGATTGTCTGATCATGGATACCCTTCCGGCATCCAGCCGCTTTGAAAAGAAAAAGGACCTCAACCTGCCAGGGAGCATGGTTGCCCCGCAGATTAAAGTCCTATTTTGCTAAAATAGCATCACCCCGCCTTCATGAAGGCATCTCTCGTCCATTCGGGGCCTGGCACCCCTCCGCCTTCGCAGTGCAGGTATTTGATTGTAAATTCGGCGCCGTCCTCACATCTCAACCTTCCAGTAACAGGTCAAAAAAATAGGACTTGGTCAGGAAGCCTTTAAAATCGGTCTTCTTCTGACTTGTCCTATTATATCGTACTCATCTATAATGATCACTCTTCCGGAACCTTTCAGCTTTCGCACTACATCTCCCATAATCTTCCTGTTCGTGCTTTCCTTTGATCCCAGAGCCTCTGCCAGCAGCTCCAGCACCCCTGTTATTGTGGCATATACCGGCATAATTGTTATTCCCACAGCCAGCTGATTTTCCAGCAGGTACTGCTGTACTGCCGTTGTCTTGCCTACTCCGGCATCACCATAGGCCACGCTGACCACACCTCTTAGATGCGCATAACTGATTGCCTGCTTTACCATCCGGGTAACTGTAGTCTCCACAAACTCCGGAGCCTTGGGTGCCAGAGTCCTCTGCTGCTGCATACTCATCAGCTCCGCAATCTTCTCCGTAACCCTTTCCGGGTTCGGATACTTGCCGCTCAGATAGCCGCTTACCGTGGCCGGACTGAGGTTCAGCTTCTTACTGACCTCCGCCTGGCTCAGCCCTTTCTGCTGCATATACTCTCTGACCCATGCCAAAGCTTCTTCATTGGTTACCATCTTCTTTTCTTCATTCATCTCATTCACCCTGTCCCTTCATTTTCTCTAACATCCTGGTGTAATCAATCATCTCTGCAGTTTCACCGCCTGCTGCCTCCTCCAGGTCCTCCATCCAATGTTTTTCCTTGTATCGGATCGGTGTGATGATGGCCGGATCCAGGTGCTCCCCTGCTGCCAGATTCTGCTCCGCCTGCCACATGGTCAGCTCCAGCGCATCTTCAGCCTTAATATCCCTCTGCTTCTTCCAGTTCTTGACCATCCGCTCAAACTCACGGATCTGCTTCATCTTCTCCTTAACCTCATCCGCTGATGCATAATAACTGATCTTTCCCTGCTGGGTGGCCGTACACAAGTACCGATCCTGTTCGTCATATACCCGCACTTCTTTGAGATCATCCGGGTCAAACCGGAAATATACTTTTTTACCGATATGGTTAAACAGAAGTTCTGCGGAATTAAACCAGATATCTGCATCATACATGGGCAATCTGACACCGGCACGCTGTACGGTGCAGGGCTTGCTGTTACGCATCAGCAGCAGATTCAACTCATCAGGAGCTGCCACCCGCTTTTCGATCAGGCACTTTGCATACACCTCGTTGCGGCTTTTCCCATACATACCGGATCCTTTGGACTCCGTGAAATTAAAAATGCCCTCTATGTACTTGTCAACGTACCGCACAAAATCTTCAATAGGTGTAAAGTTCTCTGCATACTTGCCGGTTTTCTTCAGCCGCTCCGGTCTCTCTGCAGTGGTGCCGCCGGTATATCCCTCGAATAGCCGTGAAAAGCACTCTTTCACTTCCCGGAAAGCCCGCTCAATAATCTTGGCTTTTGCATTCCGTACCTGCGCTGTCTTAAACTCTATCCCCAGATGCTGCAAGATCGTAGGTGCTTCGTGCCCCCAGTCAGCGCTTTTACGATGCCCACGCCCGCCAATATCGTGGGTCAAAAATTCCCGTCCGTTATCCGCAAGGATCCGCTTAGGGATTCCATACCTCTCAATTCCCCGCCGCAGAGCATACAGCGTAGCTTGGCTACTGGGAGCCATGGTTACATACCAACCCACCATCTTCCGGCTCCGCACATCCAAAAAGCCTGTCAGATACACCCTGCTTGGCTTTACCCGGGCTCCGTCATCAATAAAGATATCGAAGGTATGATTGTCGCAGACCCAGATGTCATTGCTGTTAAGGTCTTCATAGTACCTGGTGATATACATGCCGCACTCATCTTTCATGGCCTTTTCACCATTTCGCCAGAGTTTCAGTACCGGCACCGGGATTCTGTTCCGTATTTCCCTGGCAAAGGTACTGCGGTCTGCCATGGGCGGGATCTCAATATGATTTTTCTTAAAATAGATCTCCGTCAGCCGCATACACTCCGCCACCGTCTTCCGGGACTCGTCCAGGTAATAATACTCAAACACATTCCATACCATATCCGGGATCTTCTTGCAGTGATTATCATGCTTGCCCCGCCGGTCCACCAAGCCGCCGGGCCCCAGCTGCTTATATTGCCGCTCCTTGCGGGACAGCTGCTGATAGGATAGGCCGGGTCTGCGCTGCTGCATGATCTGGCAAAAGTCTTGATCCGCCTGGGCTTTAGAACCTTCATAAGCATTGCGGTAAGCTTTCCATTCCTGCAGGAGCTCCAGCCACTGTGCTGCCTCCGCCCTTTCCTCCTCCGATAGCTTCTCCAGAGGGATCTGCTGTACTGGTGCCGGATCCTGCTTCCGCTTCTGGCGATCATACTTCTTTTTCAGCTTGGGATCCAGACTGGAGACCGGGATCAGATAGCTGCGTCCTCCGTTTCCCCCACGCCCACGGATCTCCCGGGCCGATAAAGTACCGGCAATGATCATGTATCTGACATTCCTTGTTGTCTCACCTGATAGCTCCGCATACTCTCCTACAGTCAACTCTTCCATTTCCATTTTTCTCAAACCACCCTTTACATCCGACTTCTGATATGATATTCTACCAGTGTCTTGGGTAACGCCCTCGGGCGGTGAGACATGAGCCGGGATCCTAGTTGAGGACGGCTCATTTTTTATTGCTGCTTCCATACGATTGTTTCTCCTTTCCGGCCTGTCTCATCAGTGCCGGTAGGCTGTCTCCGGCAGACACGGCCTGCGCCGTGTTTCGACTCTTATGTAGTCAGATAAGCTTCCCAGGGTTCCACCACCTTGCTGTTCCAGCAGATCCCGCATTCTATCTCATCTTTATATTTGCATTTACCATGATGCTCCTTGGAATACTCTGTCTGGATCTCAAAGTCCTCCGGGCAGAATTGTTCCAGAATAGCATCCTCAATCAGACTGATTCCCTTTAATACCGACTCCATCCTTACCTCCTTTCCGCAGCTTCGGACACCATCTCGGTCTCCCTTTTATCTCCAGTGCGCCATACAGA
>CALWLO010000189.1 GCA_944381545.1 uncultured Acetatifactor sp.
ATGAACTGGCGTGCGTATGAGATGGATCTGAATATTGATAAAAGGATTGCCAGAGAAGAAGGCCGTGAAGAAGGCCGGGCAGAGGGCCGTGAGGAGGGCCGGGCAGAGGGTGAATATAAACAGCTGATCAGGCAGACCTGTAAAAAGAAAGCAAAGGGTTTTAGTCCGGAGAGCACAGCAGAACAGTTGGAAAGTGATGCGGACGAAATCAGAAGAATCTATGAGGCGATAGATGCGGTGGGAACTGTGGAAGATGTAGACGCCATATATGGGGAATTCTTGAAGTTTCGTTCGAGTGCAGAATCGTCTTCAGTTTGACAAAAGGAGGAATATACACGAGGTTATTATTGAAATGGGAGTTATCATTCCGTTTTCGATAGTTGGAAAAACGGAAAGGGGCGACAGCCGAATAGACTTGTATTTTGTCGCCCTTATAGGGTTCCGAAAAAAGTTTTATAAAAGCTTGGTAAAAAAATGAGGATACTCAAAAAGGCATTGCCAAAAAAGCAGTCTCTGTTATGATGCTTACAAAGAGATAGATTTTCTGAATCAAATCTTTTATTCATTTTTATAATATTGTTATTTATTCACAATTTTTCCAGTTTTTAGTAAGAATGCTGATAATAATGATAATAGGGAAAGGAATAATTATGTACGGTTCGATACAGACAGGATCCCTCCATGGAATTGAGGCTAATCTGATTCGTGTGGAGGTGGATATTTCCAACGGTCTGCCGGGCTTTTCCATGGTAGGTTCCTTAAGCAATGAAGTGAGGGAAGCCAGGGAGAGGGTACAGATAGCGTTAAAAAATGCAGGCTTTAATCTGCCGCCGAAAAAGGTTACCATCAATCTGGCTCCGGCTAATTTGAAAAAGGATGGCACGGGCTTTGATGTACCGATTGCCGTGGGAATCCTGCAGGCATTGGGATATTTCATGGAAGAGGCAACGAGAAATATTCTGTTTGCAGGGGAATTGGGATTGAATGGGGAGATTAAGCCTATCAACGGAATTCTGTCGACGGTCAGAACAGCTTCCGACAGGGGAATAGGGACCTGCATCATCCCCTGGGAGAATCGGATAGAAGGCAGTATGGTTCCCGGGATCTGTGTCAGAGGAGTCCGCAATATTCAGGAACTGACAAGCTTTCTGCAGGAGACGGATCCGGAGAGGCAGGAGCAACTGCTACCTGCACAACCCTGTGCAGCCCAGGAAATCCTGGAAAAAAAGCAGTCCTTTTTCAACTGTGATTTTGCAGAGATTAAGGGGCAGGAGATTGCCAGAAGGGCGGCTGAGATTGCGGCGGCGGGCTTTCACAATTTGCTGATGTCCGGGCCTCCGGGGGGAGGTAAAAGCATGATTGCCAGGGCACTGGCAGGGATACTGCCGCCCATGACATGGCAGGAGTGTATAGAAGTTACTACAATCTACAGTGTGGCAGGAATGCTGGATCGGGAGAATCCCCTGATTCTGCAGCGCCCGTATCAAAGCCCGCATCATACCATATCCGGGGCCGCCCTGATTGGAGGCGGTATTCATACCCGTCCCGGAGCCATTTCACTGGCTCACAGGGGTGTCTTATTTCTTGATGAATTGACCGAATTTCCCAGAAGTATATTGGAATGCCTGAGACAGCCCCTGGAGGATCATCAGGTCAATATAGCCAGAGCACATGGCAATTATATTTATCCTGCAGATTTTATGCTGGTATGTGCGATGAATCCCTGCAAATGCGGATTCTTCCCGGATAAAAATAGGTGCCGCTGCCGGGAAGAGGATATTAAAAAGTATTGGAGTAAGCTGTCCGGCCCTCTGCTGGATCGCATAGATATGTATGTGGAAACCAGCCGGATTGAACTGGAAAAGCTACAATCTATTCGTGCGGGAGAGAGTAGTGCCCATATCAGGCAGCGGGTGGTGGAAGCCAGAGCTATACAGGAGGAACGTTTTCGCAATAAGCGATATTCCTTTAATGGCGATATGGAAGTGGGAGAACTGGAAAAGTACTGTGAACTGGGCAGAGAGGAGAAGCGTTTGATGGAATTGGCCTATAAACGTCTGGAGCTTAGCGCCAGAACCTATCACCGCATCCTGAAAGTGGCCAGAACCATTGCGGATCTGGAGCATTCGGAGCGCATCCGGGAGGAACATCTGAGTGAAGCTCTGGCTTATAGGATGGTGGAGGGAGTAAGAAGAAATGGATAAATATCTATACTGGTTGGATAATATCAGCGGTCTGGGAGCAGTGAGCAAGGAACGTCTGTTGGAGGCGTTTGGCACAGGCGAAGAGGTACATGCGGCGAAGGAAAAGCATTTGGCCCTGATTCTGGATAAGACAAAGCTGGAAAAATTTTTGGAGATGCAGAAAACATGGGACGTAGATCAGGAATATGCACGTCTGCAGGAAAAGGAGATTTATTTTGTCTGTACGACAGATCAGGAATATCCTGAGAAGCTTCGTGATATTCCTGACCGGCCTTTTGGCATTTATTATAAGGGACGTCTGCCCGAACAGAAGAAATTGTCCGTGGCGGTAGTGGGGGCCAGGGAATGTTCGGATTATGGTCGTTTTGTCGCCGGGGAGTTGGGAAAAGAGCTGGGAAAGGCGGGGATCCAGGTGATCAGCGGGATGGCAAGAGGCGTTGATGGAATCAGTCAGTTTTCTGCTCTGGAAGCGGGAGGGGAGGCTTATGCCATTCTGGGGAATGGTGTGGATATCTGTTATCCGAAAGGGAATAAGCCGATTTATGACCGTATGCTGGTGCATGGTGGGATTCTGTCTGCCTATCCACCGGGGACACCGCCACAGCCACAGTTCTTTCCCCCGAGGAATAGAATTGTCAGCGGTCTTTCAGACGTGCTGGTAGTGGTGGAGGCCCGGCAGAAAAGCGGTACGCTGATTACGGTGGATATGGCGCTGGAACAGGGAAGAGATGTATACACGGTGCCTGGACGGGTTACAGACCGGCTCAGTGACGGCTGTAACAAATTGTTAAAAGAAGGGGCCATGGTGTTTTTATCTCCCCGAGATTTCCTGGAAGCGCTGCAGCAGTCCTTTCCTGAAAAATATGCGAACTGTGTGCCGGGGCAGAATAATATGTCTTCTGAGCCTTCCCTGCCACCGATTACACCGGAGGAGGCGGTGGTACTGGAGGCGCTGGATCTGTATCCCCAGCCCTTGGAGAAGATACGGGAACAGCTGCAGGTGAAGCTGACGGAAAGGGGGTTTCGTACCTTTTCCAATAATCTGCTGACCATATTGATGCATCTGTGTCTGAAAGGTGTAGCAAAGCAAAACAGTCCGGGATGGTTTTCACTGGATATATAGTGGGAGATATGATATAATGACCTTATTCCAGGCAGATAACGGCCGGATGGCCATCAGTATCATGATGGCGGAGCAATCATGATATACTGTGTAAAATACTTCGTTATGATAAAGCTAAAAAGCAGGAGAACCAAGCTAAAATGCTTTTGCTGATGCAGTGATGTACTGGACAAAGAGGGGGCATTCCGATGGAAAAAGGGTATGAAGACACCGAGGTCTGCAAAGTCTGCGGCGGAGCTTGCTGTAAATCAAACGGTTGTAGCTTGTCCCCGGAGGATATGTTGCGGGAACTGGCGGGATGGAAAGACGGACAGGCAGAACGAAAAACCGATGATGAGGAAAGTATCGGGGTGCAGATAGAGAAATGGCTGCAGGATAGCCACTGCGCCATAGATTCTTTTACTATTGAAAAGGGGCGGTGTTACTATATCCGTATGCGGCATAAATGCTTTACCTTTATTGGAGTAGACGCCATGGGGGAATGCATTGCCCTGACGGATCAGGGCTGCAGTTTGCCGTTTGAAAGGCGTCCCAAGGGCGGGCGATACCTGGAGGGGAGGCAGAACCGGCATTGTCTCCAGCATTATACCCGGGAGCAGATGATTGCGGATTGGAAGCCGTATCAGCAGATCCTGCAGAAGATATGGAGTACCTGGTATGACCGACTGGAGCAGGAAGGAATATTTGACCGTTGTGAGGAAGATTATATGCGCTACCAGATGGAGAAAAGGCAGCAGGAAAAAGCAGGAGCGCTTGGGAATGACGGTAAGTGGAAAGCATGAAGATCAGAGATACCAAAGGCACAGCCTGTGGTATGCGGAGGTATAAATATGAGAAAGCGGATAAGAATAGGACTGATGATTATGATGCTGGTACTGTCCTTGACGGGCTGCGGCTGGGCTGAGACACCACTGGCAGAGGTTTTTGTACAGGAAGAACTGGAGCAGCAGGCAACACAGCTTGTGGAATGGCTTAATGCGGAGGAATATGAAAAGGTGTATGAGATCTTTCGGGAGGATATGAAAGAAGCGCTTCCTCTGGAGGAGTTGAAGAACGCCTGTGAGGAAACCTATGCCAATGCCGGTTCCCAGGTGCAGATCAGTAGTATTTCCGTTAATGGGCAGAGAATTGAAGAAGAGGATTATGCTACGGTAATGCTTAGGGTAGTATATGAAAATCAGAATGTGACCTTTCAGGTAGGCTACGATTCGAACATGGAAGTAGTAGGCCTGTATATGAAATAACAGGAGGAACGGAGAGGGCTTCGGAACGAGGGGAAATATAGATGAAGATTCTGGTAATTGGCGGCAGCTATTTTTACGGCAGAGTATT
>CALWLO010000190.1 GCA_944381545.1 uncultured Acetatifactor sp.
TGATTCTGGTGGTTGCCTTTGTAGCAGCAGCAATCGTAAAATCTCTGGTGCTGAAGCTGATCGACAAGACCAAGCTGAAGGATATTCTGAGCAAGGCGGACACTGAGGGAAAGCCCGGAAGTTCCAAGGAATTTATCGGCAAGCTGGTATATCTGCTGGTGTTCCTGCTGTTTGTGCCCGCTATTTTCTCTGCTCTGGGATTGGGCAGCGTGATGGCTCCCATCAACAACATTCTGGACACCATGTGGGGTTATGTACCCAATATCGTAGCTGCCGTTATCGTGCTGGTAGTCGGCAATCTGATTGCTAAGCTGGTTCGTCAGCTGCTGGTTCCGGTCTTTGACAAGCTGAATATCAACAAGCTGCAGGAAAAAGCAGGTATCGAGGTCAAGGGTGCGGACAAGCTGTCCAATACCCTGGCTTACATCGTATATGTGCTGATCCTGATTCCTACCGTGATTATGGCTCTGTCAGTGCTGAAAATTACAGCGATCTCTTCACCCGCTGTAAGTATGCTGAATACCGTAATCAGCTTTATTCCCAACATCGTGATTGGCCTGGTGATCATTGTAATCGGTTGCATGATTGGCAAGCTGGTTGGCCAGATCGTGACCAGACTGATTGCTTCCGCTGGTCTGGATGCAAAGCTGCAGGGTCTGCTGGATGACAAGAATCAGAAATTTGTCCTTTCAAAGGTGACCGGCGGTGTTGTATATGCAGTGGTTGTGATCTTCTTTGTAGTAGAGGGACTGAGTGTTCTGAAGCTGGATGTACTGACTCAGATCGGTGCGGTGATTATCGCTTATATGCCTACCGTATTAGCTGCGGTTCTGATCCTGCTTGCGACCCTGATCGTCAGCTCCATGGTGGAGAAAGCGCTGCGCAAGAATGGTCTGAATACATACGCCGTAGTTGCTAAGGCTGCTGTGATCCTGGTAGGCGTTTTCATGATCCTGAGCCAGCTGGGTATCGCTGCTGAGATTGTAAACTCCGCATTTGTTCTGATCATTGCTGCTCTGGCTGTAGCCTTTGCGATTGCCTTTGGCGTCGGCGGTAAAGAGTTTGCTGCCAAAGCTTTAAAAAAGCTGGAAGAGAAGAAGGATGATAAGAACGAGTAAGCATCAGGATTCATTCTGTATTCTTTACAAAGAAAAAGCCGTTTCTGTGGAGACGGCTTTTTTGTATGTGCGTAACAGACGCTTTATGCATGCAGAGGGCTGAATTGACAGGTAATAACTCTGACCGAAAAATAAAGAATTGATTAATTCTCTGTAAAGTGCCTTGCCATGAGGTCGAAAGGGCAATATAATAATCGGGACATGAAATCCCATTATTGTATTTTTACAAGACAGGAGTGATGAGATTGGCAGAGAATAACAGAGAAAGCCTATCAGAGATGGAGCGGATCCACAGGGGGCTGGAGGAATTTCTGGAGAAGGAAATCTATGAGGAATATGATAACAGGCAGGATGGAGCGACAGAAACCGGAGAAGCATACGGGGGCTGGGAGGATGCCGGAGCAGATCAGAAAGGACAGAATGTGAGCAGGAAAGAAAAGCAGAAACAGAGAGCAGGTTCCCAAAAGAATGGCGGTGAACAGGCCGGGAGGGGAAAAAAGCATAAGGGATTCAAGCGTTTTCTGGCGGCAGTATTGATATTTGTGCTGGCGGCGGGTATATTCTGGTATCTCACAATATCCCATCTCTATGACAAGGTGGAGTATGCGCCGACGGATATCCTGGCCGATGAGCCGATGAAAGAGGAAGGGGTCACCAATATCCTGCTGATCGGCAATGATTCACGGGCAAACGGGGAGGATGGACGCTCCGACGCTATGATCCTGGTATCCATCAGCAATAAGACGAAGACCATTTATATGACCTCCCTGCTGCGGGATATTTATGTGGAGATTCCGGGCTATGAGAGTAACCGGCTGAACGCCGCATATGCATTTGGCGGACCCCAGCTGCTTTTAGAGACAATCAAGCAGAATTTTGATATTGAAGTAAACCGCTATGTGCAGGTGAATTTCCAGGCCTTTGCCAACTTAATTGATGCAGTGGGCGGTGTGGATCTGGAGCTGACCAATGAGGAGGTGCAGCTGGTCAACGCCTATCTGAATGAGTATAATCTTCTGGAAAACAGGCCCATTGATACGGATTATCTGCCCTCGGATGCCAGCGGCCTGCTGCATTTAAACGGTCCTCAGGCGTTGGCCTACAGCCGTAACCGGTATATCGGCAGTGACTTTGGCAGGACCCAGCGGCAGAGGAAGATCCTGGAGGCCGTGATCCGCCAGCTTCCGTCCTCTGTATTGAACAATCTGGACGATATGATAGAGGGGATACTTCCCAATCTGACCACGAATATCAGCAAAGCAGAGTGCTATTCTTTAAGCCTGGAGGCCCCGAAGCTTTTGACCTATGACATTGTACAGGCCACTATTCCTTTGGAGGGGACCTACCAGAATGTAACCATACGGAAGATGTCGGTGCTGCAGGTGGATTTTGAGAAAAATAAGGAGTTTATCCGCACCCAGATCTATGGGGAAGAGGTGCAGCAGGAGCAGTAAGGAAAGCTGCAAAACGCATAATAGGAGAGTACAAGGTGAAAGGAACAATCATCAGTTATCTGAAAGAATATGCGGACGTAAGCCTGAAGGCAGAGCCCATGAATGATGTGGACAGCCTGGTGCTCTGTCAGTTTTCCTATCTGAAATTTGACGGGCTTGTACCGCTGGTGACCCAGAGAGGCAGATCTGTATCCCTGCAGCAGCTTTATGAGCATCCGGATTATGAAAAGCTTTACGGAGATGAGCGATATGAGAAGGAAAACAGGGCATTGTTTGAGGCCATGCGCAGATGTGTTCGTTTCCGGAATATGAAGCTGAACTGTTATATCAATATTATTGAAAACCAGGCGGACTTTGAGACACAGTTTTCCGCCGTTACGTTCCTGCTGGAGGACGGTACCATGTACGTGGCCTACCGGGGGACGGATGAGACTATTGTGGGGTGGAAGGAAGATTTTAATATGGCCTTTTTATCCCCGGTGCCGGCACAGGATTTTGCGGTAAAGTATCTGAATATGGTTACCGGAAAGCTTCCCCGCAGCTTTTATGTCGGCGGGCATTCCAAGGGCGGCAATCTGGCGATCTATGCGGCAATGAATTGCAAGCCCCAGGTACAGGAGCGGATTCTGAAGATCTATAGTATGGATGGGCCGGGCTTTCGGCCGGAGGTACTGGAAAAATGCCATTTTGACAGGATTGAGGAGCGCACCTGTAAGATTCTGCCCCATTCCTCCCTGGTAGGAATGCTGTTTGAGAAGGATATCCGCTATCAGGTGGTGGAGAGCCGTACCTTTGGTCTGGCCCAGCATAATCCCTATACCTGGCTGGTACGGGAGGGCCATTTTGAGACAGTATCGGATATTTATGAGACCAGACGATTCATGGACGATACTCTGAATGAATGGATCCTGTCTCTGGATGAGAAGAGTCTGCGCACCTTTGTGGATACTCTGTTTCAGATCCTGGAAGCTTCTGAAGCTGACAATCTGATTGATTTTACAGCCAATCTAAAGCGCAGTATGACCGGCGTACTGGGAGCCTTGAGAGGAGTGGACGAGGATACCAAAAAGGCACTGAAGCAGATTATAAAGTCCCTGTTTGCCATTGCCAGGCTGCGCATTAAGGAGGAAATCAGTGCTCATCCGCTGATCAAAGAGACAAAAACCAGGAAAGAAGAGCCGTCCCGGTGATTTTCGTCCGGGCAGGATCCAGCCGCTCGGGATGCCACTGCACCCCGAGCATGGGAAGGGATTCATGGCGGATGGCTTCGATGCATTGATCCAAAGGGCAGCGGGAGATCACCTGCAGCCCTTTTCCTAATTTATCAAGTCCCTGGTGATGGGCGCTGTTTACCAGCATGGTGCTGCCATAGAGACATTCCAGGCAGCTTCCGGGAGAATTGACAGCCGGATGGTATTGGTCTGCTCCCTGATAGCGGTGCATGCGGGCGGTGGGCAGATCCTGAATGATGCTGCCGCCCAGTCCCACATTGATGATCTGCATTCCTTTACAGATGCCGAGAATGGGAATGCGGTTCTGGATTCCGTATTCCAGAGCCTGAAGCTGCAGGATATCCAATTCGGTGTCGACATAGCGGGAGCCGTGATCCCGCTGGCCGAAGAATGCGGGGGTGATGTCGCCCCCGCCGGGAAAAAGAAGCCGCTCACAGGTGGACAGGTCACTGATGGAGAGGCTGGTCAGGTGCGCAGCATGGTGCCGGTCTAAAAATTTTTCATAATTGCCTGTATCTTTTTTTCTCCCCACAATTCCGATTTTCATAGGTTTCTGTAATCCTTTTCACATGAGTTCCCAATAAGATATGAAAAAACTTAATTTTTTATGAATCCATTCCCAAGAACAGGAAAAAATGGTACACTTAGTTCGTAAAGGGTATGGGTTCAGACCGCATTATATGCAAAAAATAAGGAGAGGATAGCAGATATGAGCAGGTTATGGTATACGGCTCCGGCAAAGGAGTGGGAGGAGGCGCTGCCCCTGGGAAACGGAAGGCTGGGAGCCATGGTATATGGCGGTGCGGCGCAGGAGCATATTCAGGTCAATGAGGAAAGCATCTGGTACGG
>CALWLO010000191.1 GCA_944381545.1 uncultured Acetatifactor sp.
CAAGTCCAATCGCAGTACTTGATTTTTTCTGCAATTCGTCCTATGATACTTCATAGCCGGATTCCGAGGAGTATTAGGATACCGGGAATATCCCGCCGGCTTAATGCTTACAGAGAAAGAAGGTCTGATTCCTCATGGAACAATTCGTTTTCAGCCTGAATGCCACCGTCCCCATTTTTCTGGTCATGGTCATCGGTTATGTGCTGCGCCGTCTGCATGTGGTGGACGAACCCTTTATCAAGACACTGAATTCCTTCAACTACAAAATCACTCTCCCCGTGCTGCTGTTTAAGGACATTGCGGAATCTGATTTTTACAGCGTATGGGACACGAAATACGTTGCCTTTTGCTTTCTGGTAACGCTGACCTGCATTACCCTCATATGGCTGGCAGCCGCACTGCTCTATCGGAATAAGGATTTGCTTGGAGAATTTGTGCAGGCCTCCTACCGCAGCAGTGCGGCGGTACTGGGTATTGCCTTTATCCAGAATATTTACGGTACCTCCGGCATGGCTCCTCTGATGATCATCGGCACGGTGCCGCTGTACAATGTTGCAGCCGTACTGATCCTGTCCTTTACCGGGCCTGCTTCCCATGGCTTTTCTCTGAAAAGCCTGAAAAAATCCCTGATGGATATTGCCAGGAACCCCATTATCCTGGGAATCCTGCTGGGCATGATTGTCAGCGCCTGCCAAATTCCTTTTCCGGTAATCGTGACCAAGACCATCAGCAACATCTCCGTTCTGGCTACTCCGCTGGCCCTGATCGGCCTGGGAGCAGGTTTTGAGGGCAGCAAGGCATTGAAACAGCTAAAACCCACCGCTGCAGCTACTTTGCTGAAGCTGGTGGTACAGCCCGTTATCTTTCTGCCTCTGGCCATTTGGCTGGGGTTCCGGGAAGAGATGCTGGTAGCGCTGCTGGTGATGCTTGGCTCCCCCACCACGGTAAGCTGCTATATCATGGCAAAAAATATGGGTCACGAAGGCGTGCTGACATCCAGCGTGGTGGTGGCTACCACCTTTCTAAGCTCCGTGACCCTGACTGTATTTTTGTTTGTCCTGCGCACTTTGGGATATATATAACCCTGTACTGATGGCCATTCGGCCGTTTCCTGCACAGAATAAGGTCACGATACCATGATTGCTCCGCAATCACGGTAGGATGGCCATTCGGCCGTTTCCTGCACAGAATAAGGTCACGATACCATGCCTGCCAATATGACGCTCATGACGGCGCTGACGGCGAGAGAAAGCAGGGCACCGGGCAGGGTATAGCGGGTCTTCGTTACCTTGGCCGCCAGATAATACACACTCATGGTATAAAAGCAAGTCTCGGTGCAGCTCATCAAGATGGATACCAGCATTCCGGTATAGGTATCCGGGCCATAAGTGCGGAAGATATCCAGCACCAAGCCTGTGGCAGCAGAACCGGAAAAAAGCTTAATCAGCATCACCGGCAACACTGCCGCCGGAATCCCCACAGGCTCTGCCAGCGACGCCAGCAGCTCTGCCAGAAAATCCAGGAAACCGGAGGCTCGCAGCACCCCCACCGCCACCAGCAGGCCCACCAACGTGGGCATGATATCCACAACTACCTTCAATCCCTCTTTGGCACCGGTCAGGAAAGCCTCATAGACCTTTACCTTTGAGACCACGCCGTACCCCACTATGTAAAACAATATGATGGGAATAATAATATCCGATATATGGCTGAGTACATTCATGCCATGCCCCCTCCTCACCGATCCTTAATCTTACAATAGATTACTGCCGCTATCGTACTAACCAGCGTGGCCAGGATGGATGGGGCAATGATCGCTGCCGGATGCGTACTGCCATACTGACTTCGGTAAGCGATCATATTCACGGGAATCAGCTGCAGGGAAGAAATATTCAGAATTAGAAAGGTACACATCTCCTTGCTGGCAGTCCGGCTTGCTGCTGTTTGTTTCCGAGGACTGGCGCTCCCTCCTGTCTCCTTCTGCCATACACCGTGCTGATACTCCGGATTCCCTCTCTCCTGCTCCAGGCGGGCCAGCTCCTCCATTGCCTTCAGTCCTGCCGGTGTACAGGCCCAGCCCAGCCCCAGCACGTTGGCAATCATATTTGTGGCAATATACTCCCTTGCCTTGTGCTCTCTCGGAATCCTGGGAAACAAAAAACTCAGCACCGGCCCGATGCCTTTCGTCAGCTTTGCCACCAGTCCCGACTGCCCTGCAATCTCCATCAGTCCCATCCACAGAGCCATCACACCCGCCGTAGTAATACACAGAGAGATCCCCTCTCCTGCGCTATCCAGCGCAGCATTGGTGATTGCTTCCAGATTGCCGGTAAACACGGCATAGATAATTCCCACCGCAATCATAGCTGCCCACAGGTAATTCAGCATGATTCCCCTTTTCCCTGCCACTTTCATACAGGCAGATCATCTGACTTTATATCAGCATATTCCCATGGGGCTTTTATCAGAACTTCTGCACGCATAAAAAGCGGCTCCGAAGTCCTTCGAAGCCGCTTTCCCTTATTCATATCTTTATTCTTCTACACCATTATCTTTCATCAGTTTGATAATATCGCCAACGGTTACAATACCTTCCAGATCCTCAGAGGGAATCTCAACATCATATTCCTCCTCAAACGCCATTACCAGCTCAAACAGATCCAGAGAGTCAGCGCCCAGGTCATCCTTAAAGGAAGTACTCTCAGTAATTTCATCCACATCCAGATTTAACTGCTTTGCAATAATCTCTTTTACTTTTTCCAACATAATCGTAACCTCTCCTTTAATCAGAGTTTTTCTAATATAGAATGCCTCTTTCATGGTATGTGCATAAAGCTAAGAGAAGTATAGGAGTTAATATGGCTTTTGTCAAGCCCTTTATCTATTTTCCTAATGTTCCTAGTAACAGTTCAGCCCGATTATGAGCAAACCATCATACACCAGAAAACAAATATTACATACGAGAACGGAAGCTATCAAAATCCGTAGTCTCTGCCGCTGTTTTGAGCCATTGTTCCAAGGCTTTTGCGTTTCTCTCTGTATCAATACGGCGGCGAATATCTTCCGGAATCTTTCCGTGTCTATCCAGCAGAGCAAAGATACTCAGCCGGTAGCCTTCGATAAGTCCTTCAGTCAGTCCTTCGGCTCGTCCTTCGGCTCGTCCTTCGGCCCGTCCTTCGGCTAATCCCGCATCCCTTCCTATCCGTTTAGCGGTATCCTCCCAGGCCTTCTGATCCCGCCATGCTTTCAGCCGCATCTCATATCTTGCTCTCAGCCATCTGCTCAGATTCATAATCCTCACCTCTTCTATTGCCGTCTTAATCCCCTGATTCCTGCTCTGTATCATCTCTAATTCCTCCATACTCTCCGCATTGATCAGCCGGATCCAGTCATCCAGCCTGTCCCCTGTCAGTTCCTTGTTCAGTTCTATGCTGTGTACCGCCAGCTGATCCGTATACAGCCTCCCTTCCCCATCCCGCAGCTGGTATACCTTATGATATCCGGGATGGGGATCCCCGGCAAAGCCCAGAATGTTGATGACAATACATTTCTTTAACCGGTCATATTTCTCCCCGATAAAGAAGTCCTCCGTATACATCCTGGTCAGATAGAAAATACTTCTCTTATCCCAGCAGTCCATATACTTAATCTGCAGTTCCATGTTAATCCTGCTCTCATCATTCAGCAGTACCCGGACATCCAGAATCCCCTGCTTTTCTCTCCGGCTGCGTCTGCCCAGAAAGGTATTCTCCAGGCGTACGGATTTGATCTCCTCTAAGGGAATCTCCAGTACATCGCTGATGAAATGTTTTCTTACCGTTTCATTGCGCATAAGCTCCTTAAATACCAAATCGGACTTTAAGGAAAGAAACTTTTCCTTTTTTTCTGCCATTTGCTACCTCCTTAGCTGCAGGAGATATTGGATAGAAAACATTTTTCAAATGCAACACCCGGAAAATCTCCCGCTCTTTTTTTAATTGTTTTTTGAAATAAAAGCATAGATTTTCCGAATGTTGAAAAGTGAAATGCCTTATCAAAAATGAGAAGAAATTATATGCTTTAAAAGTATGGTAGCATATTTGAGCAAAAATGTAAAGAATAGATTTTACAGACCCGGATCCCCATATTTACTCGTAGATCGGATAATCCTTGCCTTCCCGTATGAAAACCGGAATAATATCCAGGGGCGCCGGCACCGTTATCCTCTGGCCGCCTTCATATCTTTTTTTGGTGTTGGCATCCGTCCACTTACAGCCCGCAGGCAGATAGACACTGCGCTCCCGCTGTCCTTCCTCCATAACCGGCGCCACCAGCAGATCCGGGCCGAACATATAGGCATCCTCCGTATTCCATGCCTCCTGATCCTGCGGGAAATCAAAAAACAGAGGGCGCATCACCGGCGCTCCGGTCTCGCTGGCCTGCCTCATGCATTCACGGATATAGGGACGGAGCCGCTCCCGAATAAAGAGATATTTCTTCAGGATCTCATAATTCTCCTCTCCGAAGCTCCATACCTCATTATCCTGTCCGCTGGTAAGCTGCCGCACGCCGTTTATGAATTCCTCTTCCCGTTCATACCAAGGAGAACGCTCCCCATG
>CALWLO010000192.1 GCA_944381545.1 uncultured Acetatifactor sp.
TCTCCGATTACGGTATGATACTGCTCATCCATTTTCTCAATGAAGCTTTGGGCTTGAGCCATTTTAGCGGCTTTTTTTACCTCCGGCAGACCCATGGAGGCCCGTTTGCCCATCTTAATATTTTCCTCTATGGTGTCGGAGAACAGGAATACATCCTGCATGACCACGGAGCTGGCGCTGCGCACCTGGGAAAGCTCCATATTGCGGATATCCACGCCGTCAATGGAAATGCTTCCCTCGCAGGGATCATAGAAACGCTGCAGAAGATTGATCAGGGAGCTTTTCCCGGAGCCTGTTGCGCCCATAATGCCCAGGGTTTTGCTCCGGGGAAGATCAATATTGATTCCGGTCAAAATCCGTTTGCCGTCCAGTGTCAGGGATACATTTTCGAAGGTAAGGTTCCCCTGGATCCGGTCAAGATGTACGGCATCCTCCTTTTGCAGAAGCTTTGGCTTCTCATCGGCGATTGCCTTGATCTTCTTATAGGATGCAAAGGAGGAGGACAGCTCGTTGGCAAGCTCGGCAAACATATCCAGCGGCCAGGTACAGTCCCGGGAATATTCCACAAACGCAACCAGGGAACCGAGATCCATCTTATTCTGTATGACCAGCAGGCCGCCCAGGATGGCGCATACCACGGGGAGCACAGCTCCGATAAACTGGTATACAGGATAAAACCGGGCCATGAGCCGGGTCTGTTCCATGTTTAATTCATAATATTGCCTGTTGTGCCTCGCAAATTTTGAGATCTCAAATTTCTCTCTGGCAAATGCCTTCACGGTTCTTACCCCGGCCAGATTCTCTTCGGCTACGGTGGTAAGCCTTGCATTCTCCTCGCTGATATCGGAATACACCTTATCAAATTTCTTTTCCAAGACAAAGCTCAGCCCACCGCCGAAAATCATAACGGCAAGGGGAAGCAGTCCCAATAGGGGACTTAAGGAGAACATACAATAGAGTACGGAGACAATGTAGAGGGTGATCTGGATGATCAGCATTCCCGTCATACCGAAAGCATCCTTTACCTTATCCACATCATCCTTGACTCTTGCCATCAGCTCTCCGGTGTTGGTGTTGTCAAAATAGTCCATGGAAAGCGTCTGGAGATGGGCAAAGAGATCCTTTCTCATCTCTGTACCGATGGTCTGGCTGTTTCTGTCGAAGGTGAATTCCTTGCAGTATCCGAAGATGCTTCTGCCGATTCCCAGCACCACCAGCGCTGCCAGCAGGAAGCCGAATCTGGAAAAATCGCCGTCCACAAAGGATTCATTAATGATGATCCTGGTAATCTGGGGTGTCAGCATCTCCAGAAGAATGGCCAATATCAGGCTGACTATGGCAAAAAGATAACTCTTCCAAAAGGGAAGCACATAATGTTTTAGCTTTTTCAAATAAATTACCTCCTGTTTTTCTCGATTCTTTCAGAGTCAAAAAGACCCGGACAGTCGCTGCCCGGGTCTGTAAAAAGCATAGCTCACATGATACTGCCGGATGGGCAGATCACGTAGGCAGAACCGAGGTAACTGCGTAGATGGGGTTGGCACAATAAAATCTGATAAAACCTGCATTTACCAATAAAGTCATCTTTGCTACCTCGCTTTCCTTCCTATTACCGGCGGGTGATAAAACCGTCGGCGTATATTATTCAACCACAATGTGGGCGCTGTGTCAACTGTTTCTTGGAGAAAATTACGAAAATGGTAACAGTTCGGCTATAAGAGGATAAGTACCGGGCGTGGGTGCTTGCACACAATGCACAGGGATTGTCCTCTTATGAGCGGATTATGTATCACAAATTCCAATAGATCTGTGAGCTGAGCCGGAAAGCAAGATGGGGGTACAGGACTTACAGAGAGCATTAACCTCTATGTCAGCGCTGTGCAGAGCATATATGGGGAAATAATATCATAAATCAGAAAGGCATAACCTTTGGATGTGTGTCATACACTGTATAAAAGTATTCTGAGGGGATTACCTTTGAAGGATTATATTGAGGAGCGTGCGATCAGCATAGCTAATTATATCATTGACCACAATGCAACAGTGAGACAAACTGCGAGGGAGTTTGGTGTGAGCAAAAGTACTGTACATAAGGATGTGACAGACAGGCTTATGCAGATTAATCCCTCGCTGGCAAGGGAGGCACGGAAAGTACTGGATGTAAACAAATCCGAGCGTCATATTCGGGGAGGGATGGCTACAAAAGAAAAATATCTGCACCAGCATGTGGGGTGAAATCGCATATGAATACAGCGAAACCACTGCAGAGGAATCTGTAGTGGTTTTATGCAGATTTCCTTTGACTTTACAGAAGGATAACCTTATAATGGTATTTACTTAAGTATGACGAACAAACGAGGAGGACAAGCATGAATAAGGAACTGGTAGTTGTTATTGATTTTGGCGGTCAGTACAACCAGTTGGTTGCGAGGCGTGTCAGAGAATGCAACGTATATTGTGAGATTTATTCGTACAAGACGGATTTGGAAAAAATTAAGGCTATGAATCCTAAGGGAATCATTCTGACAGGCGGCCCCAATAGTTGTTATGAGGAAAATGCAGCTACCTGCTCACCAGAGTTGTTTCAGATGGGTATTCCGGTACTGGGTTTGTGCTATGGGGCACAGCTGATGGCCCATGTGCTTGGCGGACGAGTAGAACGTGCGGCAGTCCGAGAGTATGGCAAGACGGAGGTTCATGTGGATAATTCTTCTCCTTTGTTTGCCAATGTATCCCCTGATACGATCTGCTGGATGAGCCATTTTGATTATATAGCAGAGATGGCGCCTGGCTTTAAGGCTATTGCAACCACCGTAAATTGCCCCGTGGCAGCGGCAGAATGTGCGGATCGCAGGCTCTATGCTATTCAATTCCATCCGGAGGTATTGCATACAACGGAAGGCTCCCAGATGCTGTATAACTTTGTAAGAGTAATCTGCGGCTGCAGCGGTGATTGGCGTATGGAGTCCTTTGTGGAAGAGTCCATTAAGGCAATTCGTGAAAAAGTGGGCGATGGAAAGGTGCTGCTGGCTTTATCCGGCGGCGTGGACAGCTCTGTGGCAGCGGGATTGTTATCCAGAGCCATCGGCAGACAGTTGACCTGCGTATTTGTTGATCATGGTCTGCTGAGGAAGAATGAGGGTGATGAAGTAGAGGCAGTCTTTGGTGAAGGCGGCCAGTTCGATCTGAATTTTATCCGTGTTAATGCTCAGGAGAGGTACTATGCCAAGCTTGCCGGTGTGACTGAGCCGGAGCAAAAGCGGAAGATTATCGGTGAAGAATTTATTCGGGTCTTTGAAGAAGAAGCGAAGAAGATCGGGGCTGTGGATTTCCTGGCACAGGGAACGATCTATCCAGATGTGGTGGAAAGTGGATTGGGCGGTGAGAGTGCAGTAATCAAATCCCACCATAATGTGGGCGGTCTTCCTGACTATGTGGACTTTAAAGAAATTATTGAGCCGCTGCGCAATCTGTTCAAGGACGAGGTGCGTAAGGCAGGATTGGAGCTGGGAATCCCGGAGAAACTGGTATTCCGTCAGCCTTTCCCGGGCCCGGGGCTTGGTATCCGTATTATCGGCGAAGTGACTGCTGAGAAAGTTAAAATTGTACAGGAAGCGGATGCGATCTATCGTGAGGAGATCGCCAACGCCGGACTTGACAGAAGTATTGGACAATATTTTGCAGCCCTGACGAATATGCGTTCAGTGGGCGTTATGGGAGACGAGAGAACCTATGACTATGCTGTGGCGCTGAGAGCTGTAAATACGGTGGACTTCATGACGGCGGAGGCTGCCCAGATCCCTTTTGATGTGCTGCAGAAAGTCATGAGCAGGGTGATCAATGAGGTAAAAGGAGTCAATAGGGTATTTTATGATCTGACCAGTAAGCCGCCGGGAACGATAGAGTTTGAATAGTAGCTGCAAGTCTTGGAATCCGCTAAACAAGCGGCTTCCGAGACTTTTCTTTTTGCTCTGCTACTATTTTGCTACTAACCGCAACTACTCTGTTTCACATCGTTTTGGTGGTAAATTATAAGCTGGCAATTTTCCAGACGCTGCCCGGAAAATCAGATAGCTTTTCTTTGAGGCATCGGGATTACTTTTCCTGATGCTGTTTCTTTTGGCATAGGACCATATGGAAGTCCTGCATTGGCATATGCTGTATCCGGAGTAACTGAACCGCCTGCTATATTACCATCATAGGAAATTCCCATAGTTTCAAGCAGCGGATTTCCCATTGGAGGCTCCGGTGTCGGTGTAGCACCAACTGTAGCGGCAAGCTGTTCCAGATTGCTGACAAGCTCCTGCTGTTTGTGTGGAAACAGATGGGAGTAAGTATTCAGCGTTGTGGATACTTTTTCATGTCCAAGTCTGTCAGCGAGGATAAGTGCATCACAGCCCTGATTGATCAGTAAACTGGCGTGCGAGTGGCGGATGTCATGGATACGGATTCGTTTTACACCGGTTGCCTTACAGCCTCTTTCCATCTCGTGAGAGAGAAAAGATTTTGTGATGGGAAAGAGCCTCTCGTTCGGAGCAAGCATATAGCGGGAATCCATATACTCCTGCAGTTCCTGACACA
>CALWLO010000193.1 GCA_944381545.1 uncultured Acetatifactor sp.
GTGAAGATACCTAGCGCCCATTCCCAGTCTTCCCGCTCCATGGCTGCCAGCCCGTTGGCATATCGTTCTGCCAGCTTTTGCGCTTCGTAGCTCATTGTGGAGACTTCCTCTTCCATCTCTTCTTCCGGTTCGGCTTCCGGGTCGCGGAAAAGAACATAGAGCCCGAAGCTCACCGCGATCAACAAGAGCAGCGCCATACCGGCAAATATAATCCGTTTCTTTTTATGCATGAAAATCATCCCAGTGTTGTTTTATGCGTTCATTTTGTATCACTGCCGATGGACAAAACCATGGATGTAATTGCTTCTTTTGACAGATCGCCCGCAATAGTAAACACACAATTTCCTTTTATCCATGCAACTACATTGTCTTCTATATTTGAAAAAACATAGAAGATTTGATCGTTGTGCACGATCGTATCAACTTCCTCTGCATCTTTTTCAAATTGCAATGCTTCTATATAAGTTTCATCCTCATACTGCGTAATTTGAATATAATAAAAACCGCCCGTATCTGAATAAAACGGGATATACACATCTGTTTGGTAAGTCAGCTGAGCCGGCTGAATTTCTCCCATGTGAAACCCTTCTGGATACCACGTTGGGAGATCATCCTGCGTAATCTGCATGATGCTTATTTCGTCTGTAATTTTATCGACTACTGAGCTTGACGCAGATTTATCATTGGCGACTTCTCTGCTGAAGCTAAAGATCTCGTCTGTCCAATTGGCTACAATACTCCATATGTTTTCGCCGATGGCTGCTGAAGCAACAAGGGAACCGGCAAATATTACTGAAACCACAACCGCTGCAATCAAGATGCTTCGCAAAAGCCTTGGGCGACGCTTACGCACCTTATGCGGCGGGGTGAAATCCAAAGAGTGTGGGGGCACATTCAGCGTTTCCTCCGGCTCGCTGGATAATGGTTCGCTGTCAGTGTCAAAAGGAAGATAATACTGCTTGAATTCTTTGTATTTTTCTTCTGTATCAAACGTATATTGTTTTTCTGCACGCGCTCTTCTTTCCAAAATTTGCGTGATATATAAAACAGTATCTAAATCCTGCAAACTGTCCAATTGCTGAGCATCCGCCTGCAGCATGGCTTCCAACGCATCCGTGCTCAGCGCTTCAAAATAAGACAAGCCACTCTTCGGTTTTTTTTCTTGCTCAGACATCAGAAATACCTCCTTCATTATAATATTGCTCCCGATCTGTAATTGGGGACACCAGTGATGTTTTCTTTTTATTCATTGCGATGGAGGTCACGCATATATTGCTTCATCCGCATTCTTGCACGCTGGATTCTCTTTTTACAGGCTTCCAGAGTAATTCCTTTCTCTGATGCTATTTGACGCATGTTCTTCTGCAATAAATAGTATTGCTCCAATATTTGAAAATCTTCTGATTGTACTAGATCTTCATAGAGGACGCGCAAATCGAGCTCCTGTTCCGGAGAATGAATTCCTGTACTCTGCATTGAAAACAACGTGTAGAGCAGTCGAATGTTCCGCTTCTCTGCGCGTTGTTTATCTCCTATTACATGTTTCAGCACCAAGAAAAGCCAACCGTTCGGATTCTCGCTACGCATCAATTCTTCTATTTTGATACAGGCAATTCGAAACGTATCCTGTACGACTTCTTCGGCTGCAGATTCGTTTTTTAGATTAGCCAGAGCATATCTTGCAAGGGAAGCGGCCATCTCGTGGTAAATCGCATCCAAGTAAATCTGCTGGTCGTTCGTCAGAGCCACGCTCCGTCCCTCCTTTTGATCCTGGGGCAACGTATTCTGTTTCCATTATAGGGGAAAAGAAGGGTTTAAGCAATCACGAAGGTGGATCCATCGCAAAACTGCTGACGGTGAAACATGATTATGAAAAAAACGTGCGGCAGGGATTGATGGAAATCTAAGATCCTTGCATAAAAAATGTTTGTGATGTCCCCGAACAAATGCTTCCGACAATATATAAGGTAACAGGAGGTGGAAGACATGGAAATCATGGACGATTTTGCGTCAGCCCCGTTTCCTATATTATAAACGGTTGTTGATTCGTTTCTGAAACCGCAGCTGCAGAAGTATTGAAAATTGTGTGAGGGGATAAACATGAAACAAAAGATGAAACTTGTGACTATATTATTGGCATTGTGCCTGCTGGCTGCTTGTACCTCTGATCTTCATTCTTCCCAGGCAAAGCAACCAGATCCAGGTCTGGATACCAGCCCCAATCAAACGGAAGAAGACTTGGATTCTGTGGAAGACCACGTACTGCCGCCGGAAGAAGAAACGGAAACACCGGCCATGATCCTGTCTGAAAATCTCGTCTACTATGCAGCAGAACAGGAGGACAATCCTCCCATCTCCGGGGTTACAGACCTGGAGGCAACCGTGGACGGTTGCATGGCCTATGGGCAGTATTATCAGGGAGGGACGACTGCGGGCGCAGTCCTGTGTTACAACCAGACCGGACTCCAAGACGCCCTCGTTTTGCCTATGGAAGAGAATGGCTTTCTGGAGGCAGTGGCTCTTGCGGAGGACACCGCCTATTACCTGGAGTATCGCAGAGCAGCGGATGCGCCGTCCCGCGTTCTGCATCTGGGCGAGATGGAGGTGGACATTACAGATCAGCTGCCGGTAGAGACCTCAGTTTATTCTTTGCAAGTGGATGAGGAACAGATCTTCCTTGTGAGCGATACGGCTGTCCATTTCTGGGATCTGGAAGGAACATATCTCAAAGGCACGCCGACGTTGTCCCAGGTGACTGGAACGCTCTTTGACAAAGAGGGGCGGCTGCTGCTGATAAGTCAGACTGCTGCCGGAATCTCCCTCTACAGTTTGGATCGTTCCACCGGAGAAATGGCTCTGGAATATACGCTGCCAGAAGAGTTTTCTCGATACACACTTTTTTCCGGTTATCACAGTGATTATGATTGCCTTTTAACGGATAGCCGCTATCTCTATGGCTGGAATTTAGACGGGGATGTGATGGAGCGTCTGACCGACTTTACGTATTTAGGCCTGAACCCTCAGGTTTTCAGCGGTCTGGCCTTCCTGACGCCGGATCAGTTTTACATTTCTGATTGGGTTTCGGGCGTGGCTGGAGACCGAATCATGTGTCTGACGGAATCCTACCAGCGTGAAACGCAGGATACCATAATCCTGGGCTGCATTACCATGCCGTCTGCCATTTCTGCTGCCGTGGCGGATTATAACCTGACTAATCCAGCGCATCCCATTGAATGCCGGGATTACCAGGAGCTCTACGGCGCGGAGGCGGAGACCTTTCTGAAAATGGACATTGCAGCAGGGAAGGGACCGGATCTGCTGTGTCTGAACGGCCTTTCATACAGTTCTTATGCCGCCCGGGGGCTGCTGGTAGATTTGAACGAATTTCTAGAGGAGGACGCGACGTTCAACCGGGAGACGCTCCTGACGGGGCCGCTGCAAGCACTTTCAGAGCAGAACGGTTCCCTCTACCGGCTTCCGCAGTCGGTATCCATCAACACGGTTCTAGGGCGAAGCACAGTGGTGGGCAATCAGGAAGCATGGACATTGCCTGATATGTATGCGGTTTTGGAGGCGCACCCAGAGATTTCCGCCGTGCTGTATTCCCAGGATCCTGAGTCGGTGCTGACAGAGCTCCTCTTCCAGGGATATCAGCAGTTTGTGGACTATGAAACTAAGACGGCCTCCTTTGATTCGCAGGAATTCTTGGAGCTTCTGGAGTTCACGAAGACGTTGGAGCCTTATGAGGGATTTCAGGGCGAGGATGCGCTTTCCTGCTTTGTTGGCGGCGAAACGCTAATGATGCCTCTGTTGGTGACGGATTATCCAGCGCTCCAATCGGTATGGGAGGCAATGCAAGGCGAAGTAACCTGTATGGGGTATCCCGGCGCTAACGGTTCCTCTTTCTACGTGAATCATCCCATGTCAATCATGGCCTACTCCGACTACGCATCTGAAGCATGGGAGTTTTTAAAGCTATTTTGTACCACAGATCGCTACCGGGATCGAGGCGGGTGGTTGTTGACGAAAGATGCGTTGGCTCTGCGTGAGGAGCAAGCTGTACAAAGCGGCATTTCGCAAGGGGTGATCGCGCAGATTCAGCAACTGCTGGAGAAGACCCGTAATGCCTCCAACTATGACACAGATCTGATGACAATCGTGCAGGATGAGACCTCGGGCTACTTCCAAGATCAGTTCAGTGCAGAGGAAACTGCAAATAAAATTCAAAATCGCGTCCTGCTTTACCTAGCTGAGATGGCATAATAACTTGAATAGGGTATATACGTCTTAAATTCTCTGAGAGGCATCTCTTGACACTATTGTGCCAAGGGATGCCTCTCCTTACTTCTGCAACAAACATCAATCCTCGGAAGTACACGAGGGGGGTGCTTTGACAAAGTCAACGATCTTTGCGTTGACATCTACTAGCGCGATTATTCTCAATAAGAATATACCAACTTCATGAGATTTGATTAGAGATAATATTAAGGCAGCACCGCACAATTGCTGAGGCAAGCGCTGTCGAATCACCCATCAGGCAGGAAACCATAGGCTTCCCGGC